>NZ_JBEXDB010000015.1:0-18107 GCF_040605575.1 Streptomyces sp. NPDC005566
ACGTCAACGGTGCGTACAACCTCGGCCTGCTCTGCGCGGCCCAGGACCGCACTCCGCAGGCCGAGCAGTGGTACCGCCGTGCCGCCTACGCAGGATGGCCCTGATACCTCGTCACCTTCGGTGACGAGACGGGCCTTCGGCCCGTAAGGGCCAGCCTCCGGCCGGCCCCCGCTGGCTACGACAGGGATGGCGGCTCGTCTGTTCGTGCTGCCCCGTCAGGTGTTGCCGGTGATCTTGCGCTCTCCATGCAAGGTCCCGCGTTCCCCTCCCCCATCACTGGTCCCGTACAGCACAAATCTTTTCCTGACGTGTCGTCACTTCTCACTTTGCAAGGCCCGGTACCTACTCCGGACGTATATTTCTCGGAGAAACAAGAGAGCTGCAGTAATGGGGCCAAAATTCTACGTGCACCGATGCGGAAAATGCATTTATCGTCCCTGCCAGGCCGCCAATTTGGTCGGGAGCCTAGGCTTGATGAGTTCTCAACCTCGTATGAGGACGTATACACGGTCCTCCCTTCCCTCAATCGCCAACACAAAGGCAAAAGTAGGCTTCCGATCACGGGGAAGCCGTATTTGTGCGTCGGCAATCCCTATGCGAATTTCACGCGCCGACTCCGATGGCTCCGACGTATGCGTAAGCCGCATAATCGGAGTCGAGGTCTGTGATGATGTCGTCCCAGATCTCGTCCAGCGTCTCAAGGTCGCGCTTGGCCCAGGCATCGACCATGTCGTCCCAGACATAACGGGCTTGTACCGAGCGTTCGCTGAGGTTCGGTCTGCGGTACTGCTCGGGAACCCGTGACTGGTCAACGGGATAGACCTCGATGCGCCGGCCGCGTCCCTCGTTATCCAGGAGCCGCTTCAGCGCACCGGAGCGGACGAGGTTGTGTCGGCGCCGCTCCTGGTAGGCGCGGTCGACCGCTTCGAGCTTGCGCCGACTGGGGCGGGCGCCATTCTCCCAGGAACGCAGCAGGCGGGCGCTGATGCCGTGTGCGCGCAGGACTTCGCGGCCGGCGCTGCTGGAGAGGTATCGCAGGCGGGCGGAGAGGCCGCGTTTGGTGGTGACAGGTGAGGTGATTCCGCCCTCGCGGGCGATGCGGTCGAGTTCGGCGGCGAGGGCTTGGGCGCCGCTGATCCCTTGGGCGCCGTGTTTGCGCCACTCGCCCCACAGATCTGTTGCTCCGGCCATGGCCTACTCCCCCAGTGTGTAAAGGGACTTGGCTTTGACCTGGGTGAGGTCGCGGCCTTGGGGGAAAACTTGCTGCCAGTCCCCTGCGACGTGCAATTCGTCGGTGCCGGAGATTTGAACCACCGTCAGTCCTGCGGTGTGTGCCTTGTAGGCTTTCAGCCACAGGTTCGCGAAGGCTTGGGAGCGGATGATGTGCATCCAGTCCGGGCGCCGGATTTCGCGATTCGCGCTGCTTTCACCGATGGTGGACACGAACTTAGAATACATGGATTTCACGTATTCGGTGGTTACTTCGTCATTTTGGGTTGTGGCTTCGCGTCGGACTTCGGTGAGTGCGCGGCGCATTTTTTCGAGTAGTCCTTCTGATGCGCCGGATGTCAATGATTCGTGAATGACCGGCGGTTCGCAGAGTCCAAGTTTCGCGCAGCGCAGGAGGAGGCGAAGGGTGGGTTCGGTGATCCATAGGGCTCCCGGCTCTTTTCGTGCGCCGAGCGGTGAGGGCAGATCGGGTTCGCTCCAGGCTGCGGGGGTGACCCTGTGGACGCCGGAGCGCTTGGGGTCGTGCGGGTGGCCCTCAGAATGCACGAGCTTGCCGATCGGCAGCCATGCCTTGAGTGCGGAGAGGTAGGCAGCGTTCATGTCGAGGACTGTTACCTCGATCGTGAGGTGTCCGCTCCGTGCTGCGCGGAACAGATCCTCGGAGCGCCATTTGGGCCGGCCTTCCCAGATTTGGTCTACACCTTTCTGCGAGGCTTTCTTGAGGATGTCAGCGGTGGGGGGGAATTCGGAGTGCTCGTATCGGCCGCCGACTCGTGAGGCCGCGAAGAGTGCCATCACGTCAGGCACTGCCCGCTTCACGAGCGTGGCTCGTGTGGCCTGCAGATCTCCTTCGTGCGCGGCGAGTTCCTGCTTGACGCGGCTGCGGATGTGGTCGGCCAGCGGACCGGCGGGCGTGGTGATGCGCTTGGGCGCGGCCGGCGGTACGGCGGTCCTTGCTGCCGGGGTCTCACCCGTTTCGGCCGGAGCGGGTGCGTGTTCGCGCTCCGGGTCTGGTCCAGGTTCGGGCTCCGGTGCCGGAGGTGGCGGCGGGGGGGCGATCGGGAGAAGTGTCTGTGCTCCATCGCCCGTTGTCCGGTCTGCGGGCAGCTTCGCCAGTGCGTGTGTCGGCCCTGCGAGGAGGTCGAGCACGGGCATGCCCCAGTGGGCGGCCAGGCGGTCACAGTCCTGGAGGGTCCATGCGGCCCTTCCGTGCTGCCTTCTGCTGATCTGGCTTTGCGTCAGCCCGAGGGCCGCGGCGAGGTCTGACTGCTGTTCGCCGGTGCGGTGTGCGATGGCGGTGACCGTCGCCCGCAGCATCGCTTCGGTGCTCATCGACATGGGCACACCTTATCGACGTATGCGTCTTTCGCATATGCTATGCGGTATGCCCATTGCTCATGCTTGACGCCGTGCTGTAGCCATCGCGGTTCATTGACTGGCCCAGCAAGTTTCCTCGCGGACGCGCGTCAGTCCGTCTCAACGCGAGCGTGATGATCCACCGTGCGCTATGACGGGACCTGACTCCCGGGGGCCGGGCCGGGCTCGCCCACTGGGAGGCTGCCCGGTGTCACCCGAGGTGAACGCCACGCCCGGAAGGCGTAGTGGGGTACGGGACGAGAGTAGCGAAGCCGGTGGCTGCACCTCGGTCCCGTTCGCGAGTGCCCAGCGCGGATCTGCGAACGGAATGGAGCGGCGATGGGCATGCGACAGCGGGACTGTGTGGGCTACGGGGGCACCGGTCGGGATCATCGGCCGCGACTACTGCTGCTGCACCGCCCGGATGAAGGACTAAGTCGCCCGAACACCCTGTCCGATCTGCGGGAGGTCGCAGGTCCCTGGCCGACCTGGTGGACACCCTCGACCCGAAGCTCGTCGCCGCGGTCCTCGGCGTGGATCCCGAAGGCGTCATGATCTACCTTGCCGACCGGCTGGACGCCTCCCCGAACAGCGTGAACGGAGACATTGAGGTGCGACATCTGACGCCCGTGTTCGCCCTTGGAGCACTGCACCGAGGGAAGGAGATCGAGCAGTTCATCGGCGGCATCGAGCGCGACGGCCGCCAAGGCGTTCAATGGATTGCCATCAGCCCTGGCTGCTCGGGCGTCACCGTCCGTCTCAGCGAAGTCGTGGACGCCGGCACCGACACCTTTCACGACGTCACCGAGTTCCCGCCCCTGGAGCCGGACGAGGAGAGCTGGGGCCGGGAAGTCGCCGTCCTGGCGACTCCTGAGGAAGCCCTCCAAGTGGCGGTGCAGGAGCTCGGAGCGGATCCCGGACGCTGGGTCAATCAGGGCATTGTGTGCGACGAATACCGTGACTTTCGGATCGCTCGTAAAGCCCAGAGTCCGACGCAACCGTGACCTCGCGTCAGGCCTGGCATTGCCTCGGAATGTGGTCAGGCCTGGTCGACCTCGTCGAGCGCCACGAGGAGTTCGTCGACAAGTGCGTGGTGCTGTTCCCGTTCGGCATTGCGCGGCGGAGTGGCGAGGACCAGCGTCTTTGCCCGGCCCAGATCGCCCGGCCCAGCTCCCAGCAGTTCGCGGGTGACGATGATGGAGTCCATCACGCCGACGCCACGGGCGCTGAGCATCGACTGAATCGCTGACATCTCCGTGCCGGTCGCCAGCAGGGGGCGGAACTCTTCGGTCAAGGCAGCAAGTCGGATGGCCCGTTCGGCGTCGAGCCCAGAGGGTGCCATCGCTCAGCTCCCGTCCTCAGCCGGTACGGGTTCGTCCGCAGTGTCGGCCATGACGAGGCCAGCGCTGACGGCTTGCCTGTCATCGATCCCGACACGCCGCAGGAAGGCCCAACGGTCCAGGTGAGTACATGTCCACTTTGGATCGTATGCCGCGGTGGGCAGCTGGGGGATGCGCTTGCGGCCCGTTTCGTCCAACCGATACGGCTCCTCGAATGCAGTGTTCCACGCTTGGACAGCGGGGGTGTACCGCTCTCGGGCCTCTTCAGCACTGGTCTCCAGGTAGGCCGCGACCTGTGCCCAGGAGCTGCCGCGTTCGACTTCGTAGATGATGGCCGAGTTCAGAGTCCGCTCGGCTAGTTCGACAAGCTGTCGGGCTTGACTGACGCGACCGGCGAGTCCGGTATCAACATCATTTCGAGTACCCACCAGCCCGGCGGCGCTGTCCGCCACCTCTGTGGCTTGGTCGGCGAGTACGAGCCGGGCCAGTCCTTCACGGGCGTACGCGGATCGGTCATGGTCATAGGGGGTCGGCTCGCTCATGAGGGACAGCGTTCCATGTCCACTTGTTCTGCGGGTACTGAGTATTCACGGCCGACTGCCCCATGAACGGGCCGATTCCCACAAGGCGGGAACCTGCCTATGTCTGCTTTGGAGAGCGGCTCGTTCGAGGCGATGGCCACGCCTGCGGAGCGGCCTGTCGCGGGGGAACCCTGCGGCCTTGATCCGGCACTCGCAGCGGCGCCGACCCCCGTCGTCGCACTCGGCCAGCAACAGCTCGGAGAGAAGGCCGAGGTCAGGACATCTGCTCGCGGCCGGCGGTCTCGGCGAGTTCGGGGAACTGGTTCCGGGTGGTCGGCAGCCGCAGCATCCGGCATACCTGGTCGATCGTGGTGGTGGCGCGGGCCTGATCGGGCGCGGTCGCTCCTGGCAGGGCACGGACCTGGCCCGGGCCCCGGACGCCGCCGCCGACGCCCGCAGACCCACGAGCCCGGTGCCGAGGCGGAGGTTGACTTCGGCCATGAGTGCCTCCGGGTAGTGGTCCAGATCGAGGCGGCAGCACCCTTGGCGATCTGTCCGGCCAATCAGCCGCACCGGCACCGCCTTAGGTGCGGGCTACCTGGCCCGGGTCGGGTTCGAGCGACGTCACGTCGGCGGGCGGGAGCTGTGACACGTCGCTGCCGTTGACACCGGTGCGGACGCCGCCACCGTGCTTGCGCAGCACCTCCGCATGCTGCGGGCGATCGCTTGTGAGCCTTCTTCGGCGACGGCCCACGGGGACCGGGCCAGGGGTGGCGACAGGCGGGTGGCGGGCAGCACGGTCGGCGTGCCCGAGGCGGGCTCGGGCCTGTCCGGTGGATCGTGGTGATGGCAGAGTGCATCCGTGAGTTACAGCATCTACCTGCTGCGCTTTGTGGAGGGTGAGGTCGTCGCCCTGGACGTTGAACGGTTCCGGCAGGCGACGACGCCGTACGTGGTGGAGGGTCGCCCGGAGGAAGGCTTCTCCCGGCTTCGCGCGGAGGACGGGGGCGAGACGGACCTGGACCACGCATTTCGTGGCGAAGAGGGGATGTCATGCGTGACGGCGACGCATTTCGCACGTGGCGCGATGAGTGGCGTGCTCGCCCGGCTGGCGGCGGCCCTTGGGGCCTCGATCGTGCCCCAGGACGGAGGCGTGTTGATCTTCCAGGAAGATGATCGCGTTCATCTTCCTGCGGACCTCCAGGGGAGGGCCTTTGTCATAGCCCCCACGGCGGAAGCGTTCGAAGCGGCATTCGACGTGCTCTGAGGCGCTGGTCTTCCGGGCGCCGGCCGCGTGCTGGTGGGTCCGGCAGGACGTCGAGTCGGCACCGGCCCTGCCCCGGTCGACACGACCGGGGCGTTCCGCGTCGGCCTGGACCGTCTGCAGGATCCGGTCTTCCGGGCGGACGTGGAACTGGATCCCGTTGGTCACCGTCCGGTGGTCGCGTCACCGGCCGCCCCGACCACCCGACAGCGGCAGATGCAGCTCCAGCTTCGGAAGCGGCCACGCGCGGTTCGTCGGATCCGCCCGTCAAGCGAGTTGGGTGTGCTTCCTGCAGCTTCCTGTTCGGGCGTTCAGCCGGTCCGGGTCAGCCCTTGGTCGGCGGACATCCCGTTGAGTCCGGTGGTGCCTGCGGCGCCGAGTGGGCCGGAGGCGAGGATGGAGCGCTGGACTTTGACGAGCGTGGCGGAGGGCTCCAGGCCGAGGTCGCGCACCAGCGTCGTGCGTAGCCGCTGGTAGGCGTTGAGTGCCTCGCCGCGGCGGCCGGAGCGGTGCAGGGCCAGCATGTATTGTCCGCACAGGCTTTCGTGGGTGGGGTACCGGCTGACGAGTACGGTCAGTTCGGCGAGGAGTTCGCGGTGTCGGCCGAGTCGGAGGGCGGCGTCGATGCGTTGGTCCAGCGCGCAGAGTCGGCTTTCCTCCAGCCGCTTGACCTGGGGTTCCAGGTGGGGCCCGGTCTGGACGTCGGCGAGGGCCTGTCCGGTCCACAGGGAGAGTGCCTCGCTCAGTCGCTTGGCGGCCTGCGGGTAGTCCTCGGCGTCCATGGCCCGGTATCCGATGCTTGCGAGCCGCTCGAACTCGCGGACGTCGCTGTGTCCTTCGCCGCTTCTGAGCAGGTAGCCGCCGGGCACGGTCATGAGTACGTCTTTGGCGGAGCGCGGCGCTGCGTCGTCGGACGTGCGCAGTGCTGTGCCGATCAGTTCGCGCAGCTGCAGGATGTAGGTCTGGAGTGTGGGGCGTGCGCTGCGTGGGGGTTGGGTGCCCCAGAGTTCTTCGATCACTGTGGTGACGGGGACGACCTGGTCGGGGTTGAGGGCGAGCAGGGCGAGTACTTGTCGTGGTTTGGGAGCGGTGGGTGTGACGGAGACGCCTTGTTCCCGCACCGTCAGTGCACCGAGTACATCGATGTCCACGCTGTTTCCCATCCTCTGCGGAGCGTTTGTCCGGCACACGACCAAGGTGGTGCGTGTCTGTGGCAACGCGGCATCTACTGCCGGCTCACCCCCAGGGGTTGTGCGGCTCGGGGTCCTCGGTGGGGGGCTGCACGCCGTCCGTCTGCCCGGTGGCCGTCAGTGAGTGCTCTGCGTGGACGGCGGCTGTCGCCATCTGTGGGGCCACGCTCGTGATGGCGGCTGCGAGAAGAATTGCGCGTGCGGCGCCAAGCGACCAGTTCTTGATCATTTGTATTGTCTTCCACTTCCGAAGTCCGGCCTGTCGGCGGCTGCTTGAGGATGGCTATAGCTTGGCAAGCCGTGACATCGGGTCGCGATCGATGAACGGACAGAAACAATAGACAGACAATAGAGGCGGTGGCGGGCTGTGCTCAGTACCTTGGCGAACTGGCGAACTTGCAGGTGGGGCTCGGCCGTGAGGGAGGGACGGCTCGGCGGAGCACTTCTCTTCGCGGTGCGCGGGATGTTGAAGGCTGGATGGCCGGGCCGGGCGGGCGGGTGTCGGAGGTCGCCGGGCTGATCGGCTTTCTGGGGTCTGCCTCTTTGAGGGGCTGTACTCCCCCGTTGGCAGGAGGGAGGAGAGACCGGCCGGGTTGGAACTCTGCGCCGCTTCCGCTGATTTGATGTGCCGTCAGGCTGAATCGGTGTGGTGTTTCGCGCCGGCGGATCTGGCGTGTCGGGGCTCCGTGCCGAGGCCGGGGTTGTCCGGCGGCGAGGTCTGTCGTGTGGCGCGTTGCTGGTCGGCATGGAGGGAGGGTTTCGTGCTGGGAGAGCCCTGTAAATGGCGCCTGAGGGGGCAGCCTCAACGAATCGTTGACTCGCTGACCGGCTGATCTTTAGAGTTCTGCGAGCGACACACGTTCCTTGGGGGGGAAACCACGTGGAGCAGGCCGTGTCCGGGGACGATAGCGGGATCTGCCGATCCGGAGTTGAGTTCGGCATCCTCGGTCCTCTTCAGGCGAGCGTGGATTCCACGCCGCTGAAACTCGGCGGTGCGCGCCAGCGGATCGTGCTCGCCGCTCTCCTGCTCAACGCGGGCCAGGTGGTGAGCACTGACCGGCTCATCCGTGCCGTGTACGGGCAGGCTCCGCCGGCGACGGCGCGCGCTCAGCTCCACATCAGCGTGTCGGGTCTGCGGCGTCTGTTCGGGGCCCGTGGCGTCGAGGATGTCATCAGCACGCACCCTCACGGTTACTTGGTCCGTGCGGACGGGGTGAGCCTTGACGCCTTGCGCTTCGACTCGTTGGTCGCGAAGGCGCGCAAGCTGCATGACGGGGGGCGGCAGGTGGAGGCGGCGGCCGTGTACCGTCGGGCGCTCGGGTTGTGGCGCGGCTCTCCTCTCGAGGGCATACCGGGCGAGGTGATCGAGTCCGGCGCGGGCCGGCTCACCGAGCAGCGCATCACGGCGACCGAGGAGCACATCCGGCTCGGGCTGGCCCTGGGGCGGCACAGTGTGCTTGTCGGTGAACTCTTCGATCTGATTGTGGAGTTCCCGCTTCGTGAGCGGTTGCGCGGCCAGCTGATGTTGGCCCTCTATCGCTCCGGGCGTCAGGCGGAGGCGCTCAGTGTGTATCGCGAGACGCGGAAGCTCATGCTTGACGAACTGGGTGTGTTACCCGACGTCCGGTTGAGACAGCTCGAGCACTCCATTCTGGTCACGGACCCTCGGCTCGATCTTCCGGAGAGCCGTGCTGCGGTCCCTGTGTACGGTGGTGCGCCGGCTGATCCGGGCGCACCGGAGATGCTGCCTGCCGCGGTCGCTGATTTCACGGGGCGGGAGAGTTTGGTCGCTGAGGTCCGCGAATTGTTGGTGTCGCACCACGGCAGGTCCTCGTTAGCGGTGCCGATTGTCACGTTTGTGGGAAAGCCGGGGGTCGGGAAGACCGCTACGGCCGTTCATATGGGCCACGAGGTTGCTGCGGACTTCCCTGATGGCCGGCTCTTCGCGGAGCTGCACGGCGGGGTGTCCGCTCCGGTGTCGCCCGCTCAGGCGCTCGAACGTTTTCTGCGGGCTCTCGGCGTCAAGGGTACGGCGATTCCTGAGGACGTGGAGGAGCGGGCCGAGATGTACCGTGCGCTCCTCGCGAAGCGGCGGGTGTTGATCATCCTTGACAACGTCGCTGACGAGAGCCAGATCAGGCTGCTTCTGCCGGGCAAGCCGACCTCTGCCGTCATCATCACCAGTCGGCGCCATATCGGCAGTCTTGCGGGTGCGGTTCGGGTGGACATCGGCACCTTCACGCCGGAGGAGTCCGCGGATCTGCTGGGTCGTATGGCGGGGGCGCGGCGTGCTGCGGAGGAGCGGGAGGCCACGAAGGCGCTTGCGGCGCTGTGCGGGCACCTGCCGTTGGCGCTGCGCATCGCCGGGGCCCGTCTTGCTGCCCGGCCTCATTGGGAGATCGCGGAGCTGGTGGAACGTCTTGAGGATGAGACCCGCAGGCTGGATGAGTTGAAGTATGCCGATGTCGGTATCAGGGCCGGTCTGTCCCTCACCTACGACAGTTTGGGTGAGGACACTCATCGTCTGTTCCGGCGTCTGGCTATTTTGGAGGAGGGGCCGTTTTCTCTGTGGGCCGCGATGGCGCTTCTGGATCTTCCCGAGGTGACGGTGCGTGATCTGATCCATGAGCTCACGGATGCGCAGTTG
Organism: Streptomyces sp. NPDC005566; assembly: GCF_040605575.1. Classification (NCBI taxonomy): domain Bacteria; kingdom Bacillati; phylum Actinomycetota; class Actinomycetes; order Kitasatosporales; family Streptomycetaceae; genus Streptomyces; species Streptomyces sp. NPDC005566. The sequence goes on from NZ_JBEXDB010000015.1 coordinate 9,549, forward strand.
CTCGACACTGTCGGTGCTGCGACCGGCCGTCACCGGCAGTACCGGCTTCATAGCCTCATCCGGCTTTTTGCCCGGGAGCGGCTGGTCGCCGAGGAGAGCACGGAGGCTCGGGAGGCTGCTGTCCGTCGGGTGCTGGGTTGTTTCCTCTTCTTGTTGACGGAGGCGCGGGATCGTGAGTACGGCCAGGATGTGTTGATAAGGAGTCATGGCGTCTCGCTGTACACGTTGCCGGATGCTTTGGTGGACCGGATCTTGAAGGAGCCTCTTCAGTGGTTCTCCAGGGAGCGTTCCTCGCTGCTTGTCTGTGTCCGGCGGGCCGCGATGATGGGGCTCACCGAGCATTGCTGGGGGCTTGCCGTCACTGCGGTGACGTTCATGGAGACTCAGGTGTGCCTCGACGACTGGCGTGACACGCATGAGGTGGCGCTCGCTGCGAGTCGTAGGGCGGGTGACCGGGTGGGTGAGGCGGCGACGCTCCATTCGCTGGGTTCGCTCGCGGTGACGAAGCAGGACTTCGTTTCCGCCGAGGGCCATTTCCTGCGGTCTGCCGCGATTTTTGAGGAGATCGGTGATGGGCTCGGTCGTGCGTTGGCCACCCGTGGGCTGGGTTACCTGGCCCGGATCCGTGGTCGGCACGATGAGGCGACCGCCCATTACGAGGCGGCTCTGGAGGTCTTCAGGGAGGGTGGGGGGTTGGTCGCTGTGGCCTATGTGCTGCACAATCTTGCGCAGTTGCGGCTGGACAGTGGTGATGACGCTGCGGCCGGCCCGCTCCTGAGTGAGGCGCTGCGGCTGAGCCGGGAGGGTAACGGCCGGCGTGTGGAGGCTCAGGTGCTGCACCGGTTGGGGCGGACGCATCTGGATCGTGGTGACTGCGAGGCGGCTCTGCATGCGTTCGAGGAGGTGCTGAGTATCGTCCTCCTGATCGGTGACCACACCGGTGAGGCGTATGCGTTGCACGGTATCGGCTCGGCTCTGCTGATGCATGGGGAGACGGAGGGGGCTGCCGAGGCCCTGCTCCGTGCCCTTGCGCGTGCGGAGGGCAACGATGAGCGGCTGATCACGGGGCGTACGTTGGTGACTCTCGGGGAGGTGGCGCTGGCCACGCAGGATGCCCGGGAGGCGGTTGTGTATGTGCGGCGGGCGTTGCCTTTGTTCCGGTTGATGGATGCTCCTGCGGAGGAAGCCGAGGCGCTGATCGTCTTGCATGCTGCGCTGCGGGCGGTGGGGGACTCCGAGGCTGCGGAGCGGTCCTTGGCCGAGGCGCGGGGGCTTGTGTCCGCGATGCCTGCGCGGGCGGCCGGGCCGATCCTCGTTCGTCTGGGGGTGGTGGCGGGGCCGCGCGGTTTAGGTGAAGGCGACGAAGTAGTGGTGGAGCGAGAAGTTTAGGCTCACCCGGCACTCTGCTTGTTCGCCGGAGATCCGGAAGGTGGTGACGACTTCCGGACAGGTGGGGGTCACGCCGAGTCCGGAGAAGTAGCGGTCGACGTCGAAGACGATCTGATAGAGCCCTTGGTTTTCGCCGGGGCCGTCCCAGTCGTCGATCCGGCCGTGCGCGTCCGTCTTGCGCTCGGCGAGCAGGACCCATTCCTTGTCGACGAGTGCCTCGAGCCTGACGCGCAGGCCGGCGGCGCTGCGTCCGTGGACGCTCTCGAGTGCTTCTACGGTCAAGTTCACCATGATCAATCAACCCTCTGTTCGAACACTGGCGGGGCCGCGATCCGCCGTGACCTGGGTCAGAGGATCAGCACCTTCAATTTCTTACCTTTAAAACGCTACGTTGCATTCACTCATCCGACAACCTCCTTCTTGCTCAACTGCGGTCGCTGGCTGGGGCATTCGGGGGGCGTTGCGGCGGTCTTGCATTTGGCGCAATGAATTTCCTCCCCGCCGTTGCAACACGTTGGGGTGAAGGTGTTGAACTCATGGGGCGCGAACGGGGCCGAGTGGCGGTGCCGCCGTGCCCGGTGCCGGTATCCGGCTGAGGCCTGAATTCTGCTCGCCTGTCCGGACGGTATGTTCCGCAATCCACCGGCAGGAATGCCGGATCGGTTCGAACTGTCCTGAACGGGTGCCTGTGGCGATGGTCTTCGTGGGTCTGTGTCGGGGATCTCCCGCTCACGTGGTGGCCTGGCCGGCCTGGTGCGAGCCGGGCGGTGGTGCGATGAGGGCTGACGGGTCGGCCGTCGCCCGTGCCAGGCTCCGGGTGAAGTCGGCTGCCCAGGTCTCGATCGTGGCGGGCTCGAAGAGGTCGGTCGAGTACTCGAAGGTGAGTGTCGTCCGCTGCGGGCCGGGGTGTACGACGACGTACAGCTCGTTGCGGGCGGAGGCGTGTACGCAGACGCCGCTGATCGTCGCTGTCAGGCGGTGCAGGTCCAGGGCGGGCGGCTGGGCCGTGACCACCGTGAACAGCACTGTGGGGAAGAGTTCGAAGGTGTGGCGGGCATCGAGCAGGCCTGCCACCTCGCTCAGCGGCAGGTCCTGGTGGTCGAGTGCCGCGAACAGTGTGGCACCCAGCTGGTCGACCAGGTCACCGAACGTGGCGGCGTCGCCGACACGGGCGCGCAGGAGGACGGCGTCGCCGATGAAGCCGACGGCGCCCTCGCGGCCCGGCCGGGCGCGGTTGGCGCTGGATGCCGCGAGGACCACGTCCTCGGGGTGGTCGCACCGGTGCGCGATCCAGGCGGCGAAGGCGGCTGCCCAGATGGTGTACGGGGTGGTGCCCAGGTTGGCCGCCGCCTCGGCGACCTGTCCGGCGGTGCGGGGGTCGAGCGTGTGGGTGTGCAGGGCGCCGCGCCCCGACAGGGTGGGGGGGCGGGGGTGGTCGTAGGGCAGGTTCAGGCGCAGCGGGGCGCCGTCGAGTTCACGGCGCCAGTACTCCTCCAGGTGGTGGCGCCGCTGCGGGGAGAGCTCGTGTTCGGCGCGCGCCAGGTCCGTGAACTGCGCCGAGGGAGGGGGGAGTTGTGCGTGGGTGCCTCGGCAGGCGGCGTTGTAGAGCTCCTGCAGTTCCTGCCACAGCACGCTCATCGACCAGCCGTCGCATATCCCGTGGTGCAGCACGGCCAGCAGGATCCAGCGGTCCGCGGCGGTTCGGGCCATGCGGAATCGGAACAGCGGGGCGTGGTCCATGGTGAAGGGCCGGGACGCCTCGTCGCGGCACCAGCGCGCGATGGCGTCCTCGTCCGGGGCGTGCGCGCTCAGATCGGCGACCGGCACTTCTACGGGCACCTCGGCCAGCACCTCGATGAGGTGGTTCCCGTCCCGCTCGACGTAGCGGCTGCGCAGCGCGTCGTGCCGGGCGACCAGTGCGGCCAGTGCCCGCGTCAGGTGGTTGGGGTCCAGTTCCCCTTGCAGGTCGATGCGGTGGGTCACGTTGTAGACGCAGGGGTCGTTGCGTTCGTGGTGGCGCCGCCACAGCCGGCGCAGGCTCGAGGTCATCGGGGTGACGGCGACGACCGCTCCCGGAGCTGTGCCTGGGTCTGCTGTGTCGGCGTTCTCGGCCCGCGCCGCACATGCCTTGATCGTCGGTGTCCGGAAGAAGTCCGCCATCGACAGCCGCACGTCCAGCTCGTCGGCCATGTGGTGCAGCAGGCGGATCGCGCTGAGTGAGTGGCCGCCCAGTTGGAAGAAGGAACGGTCCACGGGCAGCGACCGGGCGCCCAGCTCCGTGCACCACAGCTCGTGCAGGGACTTCTCCAGTGGGGTGGTGGGCTCGGTGCCCGCGGTGTGGGGGGTGTCGGCCGTGCGGGGCTCCGGGAGGCGGTTTCGGTCGAGTTTGCCGGATGTGCTGACCGGGAGGCGCTCCAGCGCGACCCAGCGGCCGGGGACGAGGTGGTCGGGCAGCTCGGTGGCCAGCGCGGCCCGCAGCTGCGCGAGGCCGGTGCTGTCTCCGTTCTCGGCGTGCTGCGCAACGACGTAGGCGACGAGTTCCATGTCGCCGTGTGCGTCACGGTGCGGCACCACGGCCGCGTCGCGTACCCCGGGCAGTGCGCTCAGTGCGCCCTGTACCTCTGAGGGTTCGGCGCGGTGTCCGCGGATCTTGACCTGGTCGTCGATGCGGCCCCGGTACTCCAGCGTGCCGTCCGGGCGCCAGCGGGCCAGGTCACCCGTGCGGTAGCGCACCGCTCCGGTGCCGTCGTCGACGAAGCGGGCCGCTGTCTCCTGCGGGAGGTTGTGGTAGCCGTGTGCGACCGGTGTGCCGCCTACGTGGATCTCGCCGATCGCACCTACCGGTACCTCGCGCCCGTCGGGAGCCAGGAGCTGGATGCGTGCGCCGGGCACCGGTGTTCCGATCGGCGGCCACTGCTCCTGGTCGGGTAGGACCTGGTGGGAGGTGACGATGATCGAGGTTTCGGTGGGGCCGTACTGGTTGTGCAGGGAGCACTGGGGGTGGGTGGCCAGGAAGCGGCGCAGGGCAGGTGTGAGCTGCAGTGCCTCTCCGCAGTGCAGCACCTCGCGCAGGTGCGGTAGTTCGGGTGCGGTTTCCATCAGATAGCGCAGCGGGGTGCATGGCATGAACAGCCGCTGCACCGCGTGGTGGTGCGCCGTGCGGGTGAGTGCCTGCGGGTCGTGGCGCACCTCGTCGTCGATGAGGACGAGGGCGGCCCCGCCGGCGAGGGTCGTGAAGATCTCCTGGACGCTGATGTCGAAGGCGGGTGAGGTCCACTGCAGGGTGCGTAGCGGTGCGTGGCGCGTCAGCTGGCTGCGTATGAGGGCGGCCGGGCCGCGGTGCGGGACGAGGACGCCCTTGGGCCGGCCGGTGGAGCCCGAGGTGTAGATGCAGTAGGCGGGGTCCTCGGCCCGTACGTCGGCGGGCGGCGATGTGTCCGTGGGCGCGGACTGGTCGATGTCGTCGGTGAGGAGGGTGGTGGGGGTGGCCAGTGCCGGGTGCTGGTGGAGTGTGGCCGTGCTGGTGAGCAGGAGGACCGGGAGGCTGTCGTCGAGGAGTGCGTTCAGCCGGGGCGTCGGCGCGGAGGGGTCCAGCGGAACGTAGGCGGCTCCGCTCTTGAGGGCGGCGAGCAGTGCGGTGATCAGTTCGGGGCCGCGTGGCAGCAGGATCGCCACGCGCTCGCCGCGGCCCGCGCCCTGCCGGCGGAGCTGGTGGGCGAGGCGGTGGGCGCGGGTGTCCAGCTCCTGGTAGGTGAGGGTCAGTTCGTCGTGGATGAGGGCGGGGGTTTGTGGTGCGCGCCGGGCCTGTTCCTCGAAGAGGCCGTGCAGGGTGTCCGGGCCGGTGGGTGCCTCTTGTTCGAAGCCGCCCCAGTGCGCGAGCACGGTGCGGTCGGCGGCTGTGGGGGTGGCCAGTTCGGCGACGGGGACGCCGGGGGCGTCCAGGGCCCGGCGCAGCAGCTGTTCCACGTAGTGGACGAACTGGCGCACCGTGGCCTGGTCGAAGAGCGCCGTGTCGTACTCGACCATGAAGCGCAGGCCTTCGCGGTGGTGGGTCAGATAGATGCTGAGGTCGAAAGGGGCTCGTTCGCTCGGCGCGTCCAGGAGTGCGGCGGTCAGTGTGGGCGGGTCGAAGTCGACCTCGCCCTCGCGTTCGTACTCCACCATGACCTGGAACAGCGGGTTGCGGCCCGGGTCGCGGCGTGGGGCCAGTGCTTCGACGAGGTTGTCGAAGGGCACGTCGCGGTGTTCGTAGGCTGCTGTGCTGGTGTCGCGGACCCGGCGCAGCAGGGCGGCGAAGTCCGGGTCGCCGCTCAGGTCCAGGCGAAGGGGGACCGTGTCGAGGAAGAGCCCGACGGCGTGCTCGGCGCCCTGGGGCCGGGCGGCGACGGCGGTGCCGAGTGCGAAGTGGCACTGTCCGGCGAAGCGGCCCAGTACGGCGCCGATCGCACTGGTGAGCGCCATGAACACGGTGGCCCGCTGGGTGGCGGCCAACTGGCGTATGTGGTCCATGAGTTCGGCGTCCAGCGCGTGGGTCAGGCTCGCTCCCCCACCGGTGCGTACCGGTGGGCGCGGCCGGTCGGTGGGCAGTTCCAGGTCCGGTACGCCGGTGAGTTCGCGTCGCCAGAAGTCGAGGCTCGCGGCGGTTGCCGCCGGGTCGGTGGCGGCGGGCCGGGCGGTGTGGTCGCGTAGTTCGGGGAGTGGGGGTCGCCCGTCGGGCCAGGCGCGGTAGTACGCGGCCAGGTCGCGGGCGAGTACCTGGGTGGAGGACGAGTCGAAGGCGATGTGGTGGGCGAGGAGGAACAGCAGGTGCCGTTCGGGGGCCAGGCGCAGCAGGCGGGCCGATATGAGGGGGCCCTGGCTCAGGTCGAGGACGCGTCGTCCTTCGGTGGCCAGCACCGCTCTCAGGGCTTCTTCCTCGCCCATCCCGAGGTGGTCTTCGAGGGGGCAGTCGAGTGGTATTCGGGGCAGTACCTGCTGGTAGGGGACGCCGTCCGCCTCACGGAAGACGGTGCGCAGCGCGGGATGGCGGTCGGCCACCTGCTGCAGGGCGTGGCCCAGTGCCTCGGTGTTCAGGGGGCCGTCCAGGCGGATGGCTTTGGGTTCGTGGTACATGGTGGTGCCGGGGTGCAGCTGCTCCAGGAACCAGATGCGGCGCTGGGCCGGGGTGAGGGGCTTGCGCTCGCCCGGGGCGTCCTGCACCTGGTGCTCGGGGGGCGCGTGCTGCTGTCGGCGCAGTCGGTCGATCAGTGGCAGGGCGGCCATCACCTGCTTCGCGGGTACGCCGAAGTCGACGAAGCAGGCGATCTCGTCCGCACCCGCCGCCACCAGGCGGGCCACGGTCTCGGCGGCCGTCGACTCGTCGCCGATCAGGGCGCGCGAGGCGCAGTAGCGCTCGTAGGCACGGCCGAGCAGGTACTCCACGTCCTGTTCGGGGGTGTTGGCGAGGTCCACGTCGAAGCCGAGGCTGTTGGTCACCTGGTTGAACAGGGACAGTGAGGAGCGCAGGTAGGACACGAAGGGCCCGTACGCCTCGGCCCGTGCCCGGGCCGCGTCCGGTCCCAGGTAGGTGTGCGCCAGCACGACGACGCGGCCTGCGGCCGGGTCGAGGCCGTGCTCGGCGCGGGTGCGGCGGTACAGGGCGATGTTGTCTGCCAGCTGTTCCACCGTCTGGGCCATCAGGTTGGTGACGATGCCCAGGTCGTGGGCGGCGGCCCGCCGGTAGCTGTCGGGGTTGGCCACCACTGCCGCGTACAGGGGTGGTTGTTCCTGGAGGGGTTTGGGGTGCAGCGTGACGTCGACGGGTTTGCCGTCCCCGCCGGTCAGGGTGAGCGGCTGGCCGGACCACAACCGGCGCACGGTGTCGGCCTGCTCGTACATGAGTTCGCGGTGGCGCCCGAAGGTGTCCGGGGCGAGCGCGAAGTCGGTGGCGTGCCAGCCGCTGGCGAAGCACAGGCCTGCCCGGCCGCCGGAGATGTTGTCGACCACCGACCATTCCTCGGCCACCCGGACCGGGTGGTGCAGCGGCAGCACGACGGACCCGGCGTGCAGCCGGATGCTGTGGGTGCGGGTCGCCAGGGCGGCGGCGAGGACGGAGGGGTTGGGGAAGAGTGCGCCGAAGGAGTTGAAGTGCCGCTCGGGGAGCCACAGCGCGTGGAATCCGTGCTGGTCGGCGAATTCGGATGCCTGCATGATCAGGGCGTACTTGTCGTGGGCGGCGTCGTCCGGGTAGTCGCCGAAGAAGTAGAGGCTGAAGTCGACAGCAGCGGCGGGTGGTGGTCCGGCATCGGCGGGTGGTGGTCCGGCATCGGTAGGCAGTGCGGGGGCCGGCTGCGGTGCGGGGCCGGGTGGCGGGGTCACCGGAGTGGTGGCGGGGGTGGTGTCCGGAGTGGGCGGGGGTGCTGCCCCGGCCGGCGTGGCGGCAGGGGCGATCGCCTGCATGGAGGGTGCTGCCTGGGTGTTCGGCGGGGCGGCGGGCCCGGCGTGGGGCGGTGGCTCGGCGGGGGTCAGGGCGTCCATCTGCCGGTTGATGACGCCGGTCACCTGGTCGACCAGGTGCCGGGTGAGCTCCAGTTGCTGGGCGAACAGGTCGCGTACGGCCGGTGGCATGTCTGCCGGGGCGGGGGCGGGGCCGGGCGTTGCCTGCGGCTCCGGTGGTGACGAAGCGAGGGAGGGTGCGCGGTGGGGTGCCGGGGCGGGGGCAGGGTGGGGGGTTCGGGCGTCGGGCTGAGCGGGCTCGCCGTGTGGCGCGGGTCCGCCCTGCGGAGCACGTTGCGGTGCGGGCCCCGAAGCGGCCTGCGGGGGCCGTCCGGTCACCTGGGCGCCCAGCTCGGCCAGGCGCTCGGCGAGCTTGCACGGTGTATCGGCCGTCTCGAAGAACTCCCGGACGGGAAGGCGCACGCCATAGCGGCGTTCCAGCTCCGCGGCCATCCCCATCAGGGACAGTGAGTCGGCGCCCAGCTCGAAGAAGGAGCGGTCAGGGAGGATGTCCGCGATGTCGGCGCCCAGATTGTCTGCCGTCAACTCCCGTACAGAAATGAGCAGTTCGGCCTCGTCCGGCATGGGGGCAGGGCCGGCAGGAGCCGCGTGCCCGGCGGGTACGACGGGTGCGACGGGTGCGACGGGTGCGACGGGTGCAGCGTGCCCGGCGGGTGCAGCGTGCCCGGCGGTACG
>NZ_JBEXDB010000015.1:18201-236029 GCF_040605575.1 Streptomyces sp. NPDC005566
GGGTACGACGGGTGCAGCGGGTGCAGCGTGCCCGGCGGGTACGACGGGTGCAGCGGGTGCAGCGTGCCCGGCGGGTACGACGGGTGCAGCGGGTGCAGCGTGCCCGGCGGGTACGACGGGTGCAGCGGGTGCGACGGGTGCGACGGCGGCGGTGTGGGTCGCAGGTGGTTCCTGGGGGCCGCCGGCCGGGCCGGTGGCGTGCCGCAGCCTTTGCGTCACAGGTGCGGGAGGCGCGATCGTACGGCGTCGCAGCGGGTGCCCCGGCAGCGGTATCCGGCCTCCGCCGCGTGCGAGGACCTCCCAGTCCAGGTCCGTCCCGGCGCGGTACAGCTCGCCGAGCGAGTGCAGGGTGCCGCGCTGTTGGCCGGTGGCGTCGTCGCCGCCGCCTTGACCGGCCAGCCAGCGGCTTTCGGGGATGCAGTGCCGGCCCAGGCCGCTGAGCGTGTCCCCGGCGCCGATCTCGACGAAGCCGCCCTGGGCGCGGTCCGCCGCCGTGGCCACGGCCAGGTCGAAGCGGACCGGGTGGCGTGCCTGGGCGCACAGGTACCGGGCATCGACGCTCCAGCCCGCGGGGCGCACCTCGCCGTCCAGACCGCTGACGAAGGGCACGCGCACAGGTGTGTATGCGACCTCCTCGGCACAGGTGCGGAAGTCGAGCAGTGCGGTGTCCAGGGCGGCCGAGTGGAAGGCCCGGTCGACCGGGAGGGTGTGGTGGCGGATGCCGTCGCCCTCGAGCAGGAGCGCGGCCTCGGCGAGGGCTTCGGACGTCCCCGACAGGACGTGCGAGCGGGGCCCGTTGACCGCCGCCACCTCGACGCCCGCTGCCGCGGCGACGTGTTCGGCCCTCGCCCGGTCGGTCCGGACCGCGAGCATCCCGCCGGGCGGGCACACGCGGTACATCAGACGGCCGCGCCGGGCGGTGAGGCGCAGCCCGGCCTCGAGGGTGAACGCTCCGGCCGCATACAGCGCGGCGTACTCGCCCACACTGTGTCCGAGCAGGACGGCGGGCCGCACACCGCAGGCCTGCCAGAGTGCGAGCAGCGCCGCCTGGTGGGCGAACAGGGCGGGTTGGGCCACCTCGGTGGGCCACACACCTTCTGCGGTTCTGTCCGCGCCGGCGGCGTCGCCGAGCAGCATCGGCAGCAGGGTGCCGCCGAACTCTTCGGCGTAGATGCGTTCGCAGCGCTCCACCACCGAGCGGGCCTCGGTGAACCCGGCGTGGATTCCCCGGGCCATGCCGCGGCGAGCGCTGCCCTGGCCGGGGAAGGCGAAGGCCAAGGACCCGGACGGAAAGGGGGCGGCGGACCGTTGTTCCAGGGCGGTTGCGAGTTCCCCGGCGTCGGCGCCGACCACGGCGAGGCGCGCGGTGTGGTGCGGACGGCCGCGCCCCAGTGTGGCCGCCACGTCGGGGGCGGCTGTGTCCGGTGAGGTCCGCAGGTGGGTGCGTATGTTGTCCGTCAGCTCCTGCAGGGCTTCGGTGTCGCGCGCCGAGAGGGGGACGAGCACGGGCCGGCCGGGTGCGGCCGGGGGGCGGGGTGCGGGGGCTTCCTCGAGGATGACGTGGGCGTTGGTGCCGCCCACACCGAGCGCGCTGACTCCCGCCCGGCGGGGTGTCCCGGCGGGCACGGTCCAGGGCTGCAGCTCGGTGCCAAGGCGCAGGGGTCCGCCGTTCAGGGCCAGTTGGGGGTTGGGCCGGTTCAGGTGCAGGGTCGGTACCAGCGTGCGGTGCCGCAGCATCAGAACCGTTTTGATCAGGCCTGCCATGCCCGCGCAGCTGTCGAGGTGTCCGAGGGCCGGCTTCACCGAGCCCACCGTGCAGAACCCGGTGCGCCCGGTGTCCTGTGCGAGTGCTCGGCCCAGCGCCTCGAACTCGATGGGATCTCCCAGCGGCGTCCCGGTGCCGTGTGCCTCCACGTAGGTGAGGGTGTCGGCGGGGACCGCGGCCCGGGACAGTGCCTCACGGACGACGGCCACCTGGCCGGCCACGCCGGGTGCGGTGAAGCCGGCCCTCTGAGCGCCGTCGTTGTTGACCGCCGAGCCGAGGATCACCGCGTGCACGGTGTCCCCGTCGGCCAGTGCCCGGTCCAGGCGCTTGAGCAGCACGGCCGCCACCCCGTTGCCGCCGACGGTGCCGTCGGCGTCCGCGTCGAAGGCGCGGCAGCGTCCGGAGGGGGACAGGATCGAGCCGGGATGGCTGCGGTAGCCGGTCTCCTGGGGCAGGTGCACGGCGGCGGCACCGGCGAGCGCCATGTCGGCGTCACCGCTCAGCAGTGCCTGCCCGGCCAGGTGTACGGCGACCAGGGAGGTGGAGCAGGCTGTCTGTACGCCGATGGCGGGTCCCGTGAGGCCGAGCCGGTAGGCGACCCGGGAGGCGACGAAGTCCGGCTGCTGACCGATCGTGCGCTGCATGGCGGTGACGGGGTCGCCGCCGTCGGGCTGCTGGGGTCCTTCGCCGCAGGGGTGTCCGTCCTGCTGGTGGTCGTAGAGGTGCATGCCGGTACCGGCGAACACGCCGGTCCTGGTGTTCTGCCGGGCGCCCGTGTAGCCGCCGTCCTCCAGTGCCCGATGGCAGCATTCCAGGAAGAGGCGGTGTGCCGGGTGTGTGAGCCGGGCCTCTTTGGGGCTGAGTGCGAAGAAGTCGGCGTCGAAGTCCAGGGCGGTGTCGAGGATTCCGGCGACCGGGACGCGGTCGGGTGCCTTGGCCTGTTCGGGGGTGAGGCCCGCGGCTGTCAGCTGGTCCTCGTCGAGGACGGTGAGGCAGTCGATGCCGTCGTGCAGGTTCTGCCAGAAGCTCTCCGGTGAGTCGGCTCCGGGAAAACGCAGTGCCATGCCGATGACCGCGATGCGCCGGTCCGTGTCCTGGCCGCCGCTCCGGGCCGCCTGCGTCGGCTGAGCCTCCTGAGCCGGCTGCGTCTCCTGGGCCGGGAGGTCCCGGGCCACCCGGGCCACCTGGGCCACCTGGGCCGCCTGGGCCGCCTGGGCCGCCTGGGCCGGAACCTCCCGGGCTGCCGAGAGGTGGGTGGTGAGCGCGGCTGCCGTGGGGTGTTCGAACAGTACGGTCTGGGCGATCCCCCACCCCAGGCGCTCTTCGAGTCGCCCCCGCAGCCGCACCAACTGGACGGATGTCAGACCGAGTTCGTAGAAGGGCACGTTCGCCCCGGCGGGGCGGCCGAGGACGGTGGCCAGCTCCTCGCGCACCGCCCGCCCGACGGCGTGGCCCGGTGCGTCGTCGCCCTTGGGAGAGCCGCCGTCACCGGGGCCCGGGCTCAGGCCCTTCTCGACGAACCGGTCGCGCAGCTCGCTGCGCCGCACTTTGCCGGCGGGCGTCCGCGGGAATTCGGCCCGCGCGAGGGGCAGGACATGGGTGGCGGTCAGGCCCAGGCGGGTGAAGAGCTCCGCCTGCACCTGGCGTGCGATGCGGGCGTCGTCCTCGGTTCCGCGGCCGACGAAGAACACGGCGAGCTGCTCGGTCCCCCGGTCGGCGTCGGGTATCCCGCAGGCGGCCACCTCACCGGCGTGCACCCCGGCCACCGCCGTCGCGACGGTCTCGACCTCGTGGGCGTACACGTTGTGCCCGTTGAGGATGATCACGTCTTTCAGGCGGCCGGTGATGACGACCTGGCCCCCGGCGAGAAACGCCAGGTCGCCGGTGTCCAGCCAGTCGTGGCCCTGCGGGTAGGCGGCGGCATCGGCGCCCGGGTTGTCGACGTACCCCGGTGTCAGACGCGCCGGCGAGTGCACCTGCAGCCGTCCGATGCGGTTGCCGCTCTGCGGCTGCCCGTGGCTGTCGACGATGCGCAGGGTCGTGCCGTGGGCGGGCGATCCGGCAGCGACGAAGGTGACGCAACTGTCGTCCGAGGTGTCCTCGCCGGCGCTCAGCAGTTCGCCGCCGAGGCTGGACTTGACGAGGCGGTGCACGGTTCCCGGCCGGTCCAGGCGGCCGTAGGTGATCGCGGTGACCGTCTCGGCCATGCCCCAGGCGGGGACGAGGTGGTCCTCGCGGACACCGAAGCCCGAGGTGGCGTCGAGGAAGGCTCGAAGGGCAGGCAGTACGATCTGCTCACCGCCGCACACCAGTGAGGTCAGGGCGCTCAAGTCCCACTGTTTATCCGGCCGTTCGGCCAGTGCGTCCGCGACCATCCGGTACGCGAACGTGGGCGCCCAGCCGTGCTGGGCGCGGTACTCGTGGAGCAGGTCGAGCCAGCGCAGCGGGTCGGTCAGCACCCTGTGGGCCGGTGCCTGCACATTCGTACAGCCCGCGAAGACCGGGAGCACGTGGTAGAGCAGGAATGCCCCGCTGTGGTCCACCGGCAGCCAGTTGACGAAGGTGTCGCCCGCACGTACCGGCAGGATCCGGCGGGTGCTGGCGGCGAAGTCCGCGAGCCCGGCGTGGGTGAGCCGCGCCGCCTTGGGCGCGCCGGTGCTGCCGGAGGAGAGCATGAGCAGGGCGGTGTCCGAGGCCTGGGGCTCATGGTGTTCGTAGGTCGGCGGGTGCCCGGCCCAGTGGGCTGCGACCGCCACCCGCCCGTCCGGTTCGGCGGCCGTGAGGCCGGCCGCACCCAGGGTGTCGGTGACGACGAGGGGGCGCTTCAGCAGCGCGCAGGTGTGCTGGAGCCGTTGCAGGGCGGCCGGGCCGGCGGTGGGCGGGTCGGAGACGGCCACGGGTACGGCCCCGGCCAGGACACAGGCCCAGAAGGCCGGGAAGAACTCGGCAAGGGGAAGCCCGCACAGGACCACGGTGTCCCCCGGGCGCACCCCGTGTGCGTGCAGCCCGGTCACGTACCGTCGTGCCAGATCAAGGAGTTGGGGGTAGGCGAGCGTGGCAGCCGAGTCCTGCGGCCCCACAGTGACCACTCCCGCCCCGTCCGCGGCGGCTGCGGCCCGCAGCAGAGCGTCCACCGCGTCGCGAGGGTCCTTGGCGGTGAGCTCCGGCTCAGGTCCGCGGCAAAGGGCCTGCCCCCCTACGCGTGCCATGTGTGTCCCTTCTTCAGCTGTCGGTGGTGCCTTGGAATCAGGTCCGGATGGTGGTGCGGGCGCAGCGCGCCGTGGCGGGGCGCGAAGGCGTACAGCGAAAGGGCCAGCGCCCCGCACAGGGCCGTGCCGTGGAATGCGGCGACGACGGTGAGTGCGGGAAAGCCCTCCAGTGCAGCCGCGGCGCCGAGCATTCCGAGGCTGAATCCGGCCGTCTCCGCGGAAGCCGACAGGCCGAACAGCCGGCTGCGTTCCCGCTCCGGTGCGGCCTGCAGGCGCGAGACGTACACGATCTCGGTGCAACCGTCGGCGAGGCCCGCCACGAGGGCCGCCCCGATCAAAGCGGGTACCGGGAGGCCGGTGAAGGCGAGGACGAACGAGATCGACATGACGCCGGTGGCGAGTGCGAACGCCCGCGGGCCGTAGGCCTTTCCCCCGCCGAGACGTCTGAGCAGCTGAGGGGAGAGGGCGGTGCCCACGGCCCAGGCGACCCAGAACCCGGTCATGAACAGTGCCGGGTCGTCCGGGGATGTGAGGCCGGCCACGATCGGCAGGGCCACGTTGTGGGAGGAGGAGGCGAATGCGTCGGTGCCCCGCAGGATCAGCATCCCGAGCAGCAGTCCCGGAAGCCCTGCCGGCGCCCGCCTGGCCCCGGCGCCCGGCGGGTGCTGCAGGACCGGCTGCGGGGGTGCCGGTTCAGCAGCTGCACCGGTGCGGGGATCGGCATCGGCGGTGGTGGGCGGCCGTAGTGCCAGCACCGCCGCGGCCGACACGACGAAGGTGGCCGCGTTCACCGCGAACGCGAGGCCGTACCCGCCGAACGCGATGATGCCCGCGGCCGAGGCGAAGCCCAGGACGGTGGCGAATGAGCGCGTGGTCACCAGCAGCCCGTTGGTCCGTGTCCGCTCGTCCTGGCCCACGATCACCGGCACGGCGCTCCGCAGCGCCACCGTGAACAAGGTGTTGCCCGCGCCGAGTACCACGACCGCGCCCAGGAGCGGGGCGAGCGAGGGGTCGCGGGCGCTGAAGGCGAGCACCGTCATCGCGGCAGCCTGCGCCGCATCGGCGCCGAGCATCACCGTGCGGGGGCCGAGGGCCGTGGTGATCGCGCCCGCGCCCAGGCCGGCCAGCACGCCGGAGAACAGCCGCAGCGCCATCACCGCGCCGATGCCGAAGGCGGTGCCCACGACCTGGTACGTGAACAGGCTCAGGGCGATCAGGTTGAGGAAGTTTCCGTAGGCGGACACGGAGTAGCCGGCCACCAGGGCCCGGACGCGCCATCCGATCGGGGCCGGTTCGCCTCGCAGGGCCTGCTCCACTGAACTCCCCCTATGCGTGTGCATGGTTCGGGTGCCATGCGGAGAAGGAGACCCGGCACGCCGGACACGTCAGCCACCTTTGCGGCAAGGAGATCGTGGCCGTCGCACCACGCACCGGGTGCCCGGTCTCCTCGTGGAGCCCAGTGGTGTCCGTGACCGGGTACGGCCCTGTCGTCAAGAAGCGGGGCACGCACTCCTCCTGGTTGGTGCAACGGCTGGAAGGGCGCACCCGGTACACGGTTCGCCGGGCCGGTGCGCCGGGGTGAACGCGCACTGTGCCCCTCGCACGTGTGCCCCAGGTGCGGGGACACGGCGAGGAGCAACCGTACGGACCGGGAAATACGTTTCTTTTGTTGTCGGTGCGCTCTCGCCGGGCCGGCCTCCCACGTCGCCGGGGTCCTCGTCCGCGTGCGCCGTCTGGCCCGCCCGGCGTGGATGCTCGCCAGCGGGCCCGTGCCACAACGGATTTGGTTCCTCCCCAAGCCTGGCCGGTGCGACCGGTGACTGCTCTGCCGCAGGGGCAGCGGGAAGGTGCGAACCGGCGTGCCGGCCCCCGCCTACGAGCTCGGTCCTTCAGAGCCGAGGAGCTGATTGGCCTTCAGGCGTTGCGCCCCGGCGCGTTCGTGTTCGCGCAGCAGCGGCAGCACACGGGTGTAGAAGATCCGCATCTCCTCCCGGGTCGGCCAGCCGGAGAAGATGAACTCGCTGATCCCGGCCGCCTTGTATTCGTAGAGGTACGCCGCGACTTCCTCGTAGCTGCCCACCACGCACAGGGCCGGCCCACCGCGGTAGGCCACGGCACCGGAGTACAGCATGGGAGAGAGCCAGTCGGAGTCCGCGGACTCGGCCAGCCGGAAGGAGGTGTCCACTGCCACGGAGTCGGAGGCGGCCACGGCCTTCGCGATCCACTTGCGGTGTTCCTCGTCGGGGTCGCGCATCAGCTCGGCGAGAGCCGACAGCGCTTCGGCACGGCTTTCCCTCGCCAGCACGTGCATGCGCGTTCCCACACGGCCGCCCTGCGTCAGGACGGACTTCGCTGCCGCTGCCATTCCCTCGGGGGTGTCGCCGTAGCGCAGCCAGCAGTCGCCGTGGTCCACGGCGGTCTGCTGGGCCACCTCCGATGCCCCGCTGATGTATATCTCGGGGCGGCCTCCGCCCTTGTATCCCAGGCCGACCTGGGCGTCCTTGACGCGATAGTGGTCGCCCTCGTAGGACAGCGGGGTCTCACCGCGCCAGAGCCGGTGGAGGATGTCGAGGAATTCGTTGGAGCGTGCGTAGCGCTCGTCGTGGGCGAGGAAGTCTCCGTAGTACGCCTGCTCGGTCGGGGAGGTACCGGCGACCAGGTTGAGGGATATCCGCCCGTCCGACATCCACGAGACGGTGTTGACGACCTGGGCGAAGAGCGTGGGCGGGAGCAGTCCGGGACGGTAGGCGAGGAGGAACTTGACGCGTTTGGTCTCGCGGACCAGGGCGCCGAGCATCGGGAGCGGATCGGGCATGTGGTTGCCGATCCCCATGAGGAGCGAGTCGACACCGAGGCTGTCCGCCTCCTGCGCGAAGTCGACGATGCCGTCGAAGTCGAGCTGGCCGATCTGGTATTTCCCTGACGCCTTCTGCTGCCCGCTGAGCGGCGAGTTCCAGTGCACTCTCAGCTCGTTGGAGTCGGACTGCGGTTGGCTTGGCAACCCACTGACGACCACGTTCTCACCTTCCGATCGCTCTGAATCTGCTGGTTTTACACCGTCAGGACGCGTGCGGTGCCGCCGACTTCGACGCGCAGGTCCGCTCCCGCGGTGGCGGTGACGGTGGCGTGGCTGCCCAGGGCGTCGCCCATGTCGACGGCGATCCGGTGGACGCCCCGGCCGGCCAGGTGCGCGGCGAGAGCGGCCGTGCTGTTGGCGTTGGCGATGTCTTCCGCGACGCCGATCGAAGGGGCGAACATCCGGGCCGCGAGGACGCCCTGGGGTGAAGGTTGCGAGTGGACGTACGCGCCGAGCAGGCCGAACCGGTCACAGGCCGCCCTGAGCCGGTCGAGGTCCGGGCGCAGCCCGGCGAGCGCGGCCCGGGTGGGGACGGGCACCAGGATGCGTTCGCGGCCCACGCCGGCGATCCGCACGTCCGGTGCGGCCCCGCCCGGCGCGGCCCCGTCCCGTGCGGCCCCGTCCGGTGCGGTCTCGTCCGGTGTGAGACCGAGGGCCGCGAGAACCAGGGCGCGTTCTTCTGCGGCGGGTTCGCGCAGGTCCACGGGTCCGGGGTCGAAGGCGGTGGTGATCAGCTCGCCGTCCCGCTCGGCCCGCCCGGCGAAAAGCCGCCCCCCGGCACGCAGGGTGGCCCGGTAGGGCCCGTCACCGCCGTGCAGCGCGGTGAGGAAGGCGAGGGCGGCGACCGTGCCGTGACCGCAGGCGGGCAGTTCCCCTTCCGCGGTGAAGAAGCGCAGCTCGGCCGTGTCGCCGGCGTGAGATATGTACACGGCGTGCGAGGTGCCCCGTGCGGCGGGGATCCGGCGGCGCTCCTGGTCGCCCGGCACGCTGTTGTCCTCCAGGACGACGGCCGTGGGGCTGCCGCCCGCGCCGCCCCGCAGGCAGGCGCGGACGACCGTCACGTCCGGCGTGCTCATGGGGCTGTCACTTCGCCTCCTCCAGCGTGGCGTACCCGGTGGTCGCGGCGGTCTCGGCCTTGTCGATGCCCTCCTGGAGCTGGAAGAGCGAGCCGAAGGGGCGCTCCGCGAGCGGGAGGCGCCAGGTGCCGGGTTCCACGCGTGCCGTGTCGGACACGCTGCCGCGCAGCAGCCGTACTCCGGGCTCGTTGTGGCCGGCGTGCGCGCCGAAGTGGATCGGGTAGGCGTCGGCTGCCCGGTAGGCCGGCAGGAAGGCGCGGCGGTAGCGGTCGGAGTTGTTGGTGGAGGAGTAGTGCAGGAGCAGGCAGTGGATGAAGACCACGCTGCCTGCGGGTGCCTCCAGGGGCACGGCGAGTGCGGGGTCGGGGGCGTCGGCGCCCGCTACCTTGCCGCGGAAGTAGCCGTCGACGTAGTGGTCGGCGAGGCCGCGCTTGTGGGAGCCGGGGATGACCTGGAGGGCGGAGTTCTCGGTGGTGGTGTCGTCGAGGTAGACCAGGGCCGTCACCAGGTCGGTGTTGGTGTGGGGGTAGTAGGAGAAGTCCTGGTGCCAGTCCACGACGCTGCCCACCTGCGGGGCCTTGAGGTGGAGCTTGCTGTAGTGGAACAGGATGTCGGGGCCGATGAGTGCCTCGACGTGGTCGAGCAGTGCGGGGTGGGCGGCGGCCTGCTCGAACGCGGTGTGCTGTTTGGTGGGCGACCAGATCCGGCGGGCCATGCCGTTGTCGCCCGGCTCCACTTCGGCGACGGAGCCGATGTCGGGGACGTTCAGGATCTGCGTGATGGCGGTGTTGAGCTCGTCGACCTCGCTCGGGTCGAAGAGTCGCTCGGCGACCGCGAAGCCGTTCTCCTGGTACTCCTTGACGAACGCGGCTGTGTCGGGTGCGGACATGCGCGGGGTTCCTCTCTGCTGGGCGGCGGGGGTGCGGTCGGGTGGGGTGGGGGCCGTGCGGGGGCCGCCGGGCGATGGCTGCCCGGCGGCCCGCGGCGGCTCGAAGGCGCCCGACCGGCATCGCGACGTGAACCCTGCCGAGGGCGCGGGGAAGGAGAAGGCGATGTGGCCGGGGCAGGCGGGCCTGCCGCGTACGTCGATGCCCTCGCATCCCCCGCGGCCGGATGTCAGCCGCCTGCTGTGGATGGTTCGCCGGTCATGGCGGTGCGGGAGGCCCGGCGGGTCACACGGTGGCCTCCGCGTGCTTGGCGAAGGTGTCCGCGTAGATCTCCCGGAAGAACAGCGCGAGGATCTCCTGGACGTCGTCGATGTACTTGAACACCTTCTGGAAGTCCTCCTCGCTGAAGATCAGCTGGTGGAGGATGTCCCACATCTCCTGGGAGTGGTCCTCGGTGGTGTCGACGTGGAGGTGGGCGGCCTGCCCCTTGACGCTCTCCTTGCCGAGCCGCTTCTGGAGGTTCTCCACGATGGCCGGCTGGAGCTTGACCTGGGTGTACTCCACCAGGTAGTTGGAGACGACCGGGGCGAGGGCCGACTCGTGCTCCAGGGTGTAGTAGAAGAAGCCCTCCAGGAGGCGGGTGGAGAGGTAGGGCTCGGTGGCGAGGATCTCTTCCTCGGTGACGCCGGCGGCCGCGGCGTCGCTGATGTACAGCTTGTCGTGGAGCATCTCGTCGGCCTGGTACTGGGCGTAGTCGCGGGCGGCCCTGGGCGCGACCTGGGCGATCTTGTAGATGGCCTTGGTCTGGCTGACCCGGGAGAGGCGGATCCGCCACACGTGCTCGATGAGGGTGCGGCGGTAGTACGCCTGGTGGAGCTCGGGCTCGGTCAGGTGGGACGCGAAGGGGACGGTGTCCTTCCACTCCGCCATCTTCTTGTCCATGTAGCGGTCGAGCTCGGCCTTCTTCAGACGGCTCTGCTCTTCGTTGTAAAACGGCTTCGGGTGGTTGATGCCGGTGTTCTGCACGCGGTTCATCGCGTTCTCCTTCACAAGAGGGTTCGCAAGAAGACGTTCTTCAGGGGTTCTTCGCGGGGGCGAAACGGGTGGGGAGGTTCGGGGACCGGGTGGGCGCGCTCAGCGGTAGCGGACGTGGAAGTGGTCCGTCGCGTGCCGGTCGAGGAAGGCGGTCTCGGCGTCGAGGTCGTCCACCGCCACGTCCCACAGGGCGTCCATCAGGCAGATCCCCCGGTCGGACGCTTCGAGTTCGCTTCCCTGCGCCACGTGGATGCGCAGGATCCGGGGCGGGCGGGTGGGCGGGTCGAAGCCGATCGCGTCGACGGTGCGCCCCTTGTCCCCGTACTTGCTGAGGAACACGGTCGCCCGGGTCGCCGCGCCGGTGCGCAGGGCCTCCAGCTGGGAGGCGCGGGTGAGCTTGTCGTGGAAGGCGTCGCGCTCGCCGTCGGGCAGCAGCAGGGACTCGGTCCACAGGTCCAGCAGGGAGTGCCCGGTGACGGTCTGGACGCTGGCGTTGATGAGGCTGCCGCCCATCCGGGGGTTGATCTCGATGATCTCCCAGCGCTTCTTCGACTCCCAGTACTTGACCTCGATGTGGAAGGCGCCGGCGGTCAGCCCGTGCTCCGCCAGCGCGGTGAGGCAGCGGGTGACGTGGTCGGCTCCCTCCAGGACCAGTTCACGGTCCAGGCTGACGGGCGGGCTGACCGACATCCCCTCCAGGGTGGTCCGCTCCAGGCGTTCCACGCGGGCCTTCTCGTGGACGCACAGGTGGTGGATCCGGCCGTCGAGGACGAACGTCTCGAAGCTGAACTCCGGGCCCTCGACGTACTCCTCGACGAGGAAGTCGTAGCGGTCCATGAAGATCGCCTTCATGGACCGGTCGGCACGCATCTGCTCCTGGATCGCGGGCAGGTCGGCCAGGTCGTCGATGTCGTCCAGGACGAAGGTCGCGAAGGACGAGGCGCCGCGCACCGGCTTGACGAACCAGCGTGCCGACGGGTCGAGTTCGGGGGTCACACCGGGGGTGATCCGGTGGACACCGACCTCGCTCAGTTCCTCGGCGAGGAGGTAGCGGCGCAGTTCGTACTTGTCCAGGCACAGGCGCAGCGCGGGTTCGGCGCAGTCGCGCGCGCCGAGCCGCTCGTTGAGCTCGGCCATCAGCAGCCGGTAGCCCTCGAAGCTGGCGAGGGCGGCCTCGACCCGGTAGCCCCGGTCGGCGAGTTCGGAGACGGCCTTGTCGACGTCGCCGGAGCTCAGTTCGGATTCCTCGGCGACCACGCAGTGCGCCACGTGGCGGCGGCTGTCCTCAAGGGCCGAGGGCGTGCGCGGCCGGGAGCTGAGGGCGACCAGGTGCAGGCCGAGCCCGGCGGTGGCCGCGGCGATCTCCTCGGTGTACGACTTGCCTTGGTGCATGAGGAGCAGGATTGCTCTCTTCATCTGTGCATCTCCTCGCAGTTGCGGGGCTGCCCTCAGCGCTGGCGGGCGGGCTGGCGGTCCGCGGTCTCGCGCTGGTGGGCGCGCAGGATGTCCACGAGCCGGCCGGCGCCGCCCTCGCGGACCGGGTCGACGACCGGCAGTCCGGTCTCCGCCTCCAGCTTCTCGGCCTCGCGGCGGTACTCCTCCTCGGTGAAGCCGACGCTGTTGACGCTGACGGCGGCGACCTTGGCGGGCCGTTCGAAGACGGTGAGCTCTTCGTTCATGCGGATGAGCTCGGGGATGGGGATGATGGGCGTCTCCCAGACCTTGGTGCGCTCGGCGCCCAGGCGGTGGCAGAAGACCAGGGCGTGCGGCAGGGCACCGTGGAGGATGGCGAGGGCGACGCCGCTGAACCCGATGTGGTTGAGGGAACCCTGGCCCTCGACGACGACCCATTCGTTGCCGGCGGCGGCCTCCAGGACGACCTGTTCGACGGCCCCGCCCATGAAGTCGCCCGCCACGCCGTCGACGGCGATGCCATGGCCGGATATCAGCATGCCGCTCTGGCCGGTGGCGGCGAAGCCGGTGGAGATGCCGCTGCGGTTGGCCTGGTTCCAGATCTCCAGGGCGGCGGTCTTCTTACCGATGTTGGAGTCGCTGCCGCACGTGTGGATGACCCAGGTGTCCAGGTCCAGGACGCGGGCCCGGTTGAGCGGCACGGTCGGGGCGTCCTTGGTCTCCCAGACGGTGATGCCCTTGTCGCGGACGGCACGGGCGATGTCCGCGTCGTCGGTGAGGCGGTAGTGGATCGAGTTGATCAGGTGGAGGCCGTTGTCGACGGCCGCGAGGATGTGCGGCTTCCAGCCGGAGGGCAGCTCGACGGAATGCAGGCCCTTACCGATGATCATGACTTCGGGGTGCAGGTGCAGCGCCTGCTCGACGCGGCCGACGATCGGGATCGCACCGCCGTAGCCGAGGACGTCCTGGACGGTCTGGCCGGCCTTGCGGCTGTCGATCACGGCGACGCAGCGGTCCCCGCGGTAGCGGATCAGCGAGGCAGCGATCTTGCTCGTGAAGAGTCCGAAGCACCCCTCGGCGAACAGCACGAAGTTCTTGTCGGCCAGCTTCGCATGACTCTGATCCACGTCTTCCTCCACGGACTCGACGGTTCGGTTGCCGATGGCATGAGATGGTTCGGGCGCCCTACGGGGCAGGCTCGGTCGTCAGGCGGTACTGCGCCCGCGCCTGGCGCACGGCCTCTTCGATCTGCTCCTGGGTACCGCCCCGGAAAAGGAAACGGCCGCCTTGGAGCGTGGCGTACGAGCCGGGCCGGGAGACCAGGACCTCACCGGCCCTGGGCACCAGTTCCCGGTACACGTAGGGCACTTCACCCAGCAGCGAGGTGGCTGAGGTGATTTTCTGGGGCAGCGGCCTGGGGCCTGGGATGATCAGCCAGCCGCCGCTCAGTTCCGGGTCGGGCAGCGGCGGGTCCACCGGGCGGCCGAGCAGCACGTCGACCCACAGCCGGAAGAGATTCACGCCGTGGACGTCGTCGATGACGTAGGGGACATCAGCGCCCGGTACCCGGGCACCGACCTCCAGGAACACCAGCTCGTCGCCGGTGTCGAAGAGTTCGAGGTGGAAGGCGGAGCTGCGCAGGCCGAGCGCGCTCAGGCAGCGCACGGCGAAGTCCTCGCAGCGGCCGCGCACCGCGGGGTCCGTCTGGAAGACGGAGCCGAGCGGTTCGCCCAGGACCTCGAAGTCCAGGCAGGTGGAGATGTAGCGCGAGGTACACAGGAACAGCGGTTTGCCCGCGGCGTCCAGGACACCGTCGACGTGCAGGATCTCGCCCTGTACGAACTCCTCGATCTCGAGGTCGTGCAGGCTCTGCTCTGCGCACAAAGCCCGCAGTTCCTCGGCCGAGGCGATCTCGCGCACACCCTGGCTGGACGCTCCCCGCACCGGTTTGACGATCACGGGGTAGCCGAACTCCTCGGCGGCGCCGAGGATCTGGTCCTCGGTGCGGCAGGACGCCCAGCGCGGCACTCGAAGGCCTGCCCGCGACAGGGTCTCCTTCATGACGGTCTTGTCGCGGAACCGGGAGGTCTCCTCGGTGCCGGAGCCCGGGATGCCGTACCGCTCGCGCAGGGTCGCCGCGAGGTCGAGGAGCATTTCGGAGAAGCCTATGACGTGGTCGAAGGGGCCTTCGTCGCGGACAACGGCGTCGACGACCCCCAGCACACCCTCCAGATCACCGAAGTCCGCTACGACGTGGACCTGTTCGGCGTCGGCGGGCACTGCGCTGAGGCCGCCCTCGTCGCAGATGTAGGTGACGCGGTCGGTCTCCGGGCAGAAGACGATCTCGGGAGCGGCGAGGCGGTTCTCCCAGCGCCGCTCGTCCTCATACAAGGGCCAGCGGTTCAGGAACAGAATTGCGCCGGACATGGATATCGTCCTCACGGTTCACAGGATGCATGGACGCGATCGGCCGGAGCGGCCGGTTGACGGCCGGCGGCGGGCCTTCGGGAATTGAGGAATGAACCCGAACCTGAATCCCGGGAACGGCCCCCGACGTGTTGTTCGCGCTGCCTCAGCCTCGCATGGGACCGGCCTGGTCAGAATAGGACCTACGTCCCAGCGCCCCGCGCTGCGAGCACCCGGGACCGCGCTGCGAGCACCCGGGGCCGCGGGCACGTGCCGCGGGGCCGGCACTCCGGTTTGCGCAAGAGGGCCGGCCACGAGCCTGCCGTCAAGGACGCGGTGCTGCTGCTTGTTGCGCACCGGCGGCGAACAGATGTGACGCCCCGTCGGCTTGCTTCGCGCTCCGGGATCTCGACGCCGGCCGCCAGGCGCATCACCGACCTCCTCGGCCCGCCACTCGCCCTTGCAGCCTCGCAAGCAGTTCCGCACGGACGCCGTGCAGAGGGGGAGGCACACACCGTGCAGAGGTTTCCGGCACACCATGCCGATGGTGGAGGCACACCGGTTCCCACTCCTGACATGCGGTCGCCCGAGCGGTCAAGGCATCCACAGGTACTGGGCCAACCACCAGGCGCCGGCGACGCCGGCACCCGGCTCGCCGCTGCCGCCGTCCGGGGCCCGGGCCCGCCGTCCCGGGCCCGGCAACCGCAACGACCGCACTGCACGGAACACCCCGGCGCCAGAGCCGCACCGCCGGCCGGACCACCGTGATCGCGGGCGAGGCGGGCGCCCAGGCACCGGCCATTCCACACCGCCGCGAACCCGGCCGGAGTGAACTCCCGGCCGGGGCGAACTCCCGGCCGGGCACAAGGAGCACGACACCATCCCCGAAAGGTCCCCTCCCCCGGGGCATCCGCCGTCGGCCGTTGCGTTGATGACGGCCCGGCCACCGGCCCCGGTGAGGTAACTGACCGCCTCGGCGGCACAGAGCGGCCCGGACCCTTATGCCGTAAATGCCATGGGCAGATGGACCTATTGCCCGCACGCCGCACGGGACACAGAATCCCTATCGCGCCCCCACCGCCGAAGGAGGGCTGTCGTGCGTGCCAGAAGGCCTTTTCCGAACTGCCGCCCCGACATCAAGGCGCCGAGCGGTGGGATGACATGTGCTCGCTCCGCGGATATCGCCAGTGCCGCGCGCGGCGGGGACACGGCCCTGCAGCTGGGCTTCGAAACCGGACTGAATTTCGCAGGACAGGTGGTGGTGCTGCCATGACGGAAGCGACGCAGACGGTACGACGGGCGAGCTCCGAGGACTTCCGGGCGGCGATGGCCCGGTTCGCAGCCGGTGTCGTGGTCGTGACGACTCTGGGCGACGGCGGTGTGCCGCGCGGCTTCACGGCGACGTCGTTCTGCTCGGTGTCGCTGCGCCCGCCGCTGATCCTGGTCTGTCTGGCGAACTCGGCCGACTCCTTCGAGGCGTTCACCTCCTGCGGGCACTTCGCGGTGAGCGTGCTGGGGACCGAACACAAGCCGCTGGCAGTGCAGTTCGCGACCAAGGGAGCCGACAAGTTCGCATCGGACGGCCTGTCCCCCACGCCCGGCGGACTGCCGGCAGTCGCGGGCGCGCTCGCCGAGCTGGACTGCGAGGTGCACGCCCAGTACCCGGCCGGGGACCACACGATCCTGATCGGCCGGGTGTCGGGCGTGCGCCTGGGCGGGGACGCGGGGGCCCCCATGGTCTATTACGAGCAGTCCTTCCGGTTCCTGGCCTGAGTAAGGACCGGGACGCCCAGCGGTATCAGGCCCGGGCGGCCCCGACCCGTACGGACCGCTCCGCACGATGCCGGCAACCAGCACGAGCAGCCCCGCCACGACCGCGGCCGGCACGTCGGGCCAGTGCCCTGCGGCCCGCGTCGACGAGAGCTCTACAGCCTCCGGGCGCGCACGGCTACGAGCGCACCTGCCGGAGGCAGTCCTCCCCCGCGGCAGCGAGGGTCTGCACACGGCGCGATGACCCGTCCGCCCGCTTTCGCGCCGGCTCAACCCGCGCGGCCGGCCTTCCGGACCAGTTCCCCCGACGGCCCGGGCGGATCGGGGGAGCCGCATCCCCTGGCGCGCGAGCCACCACGGCACACCCACTGCCACCGCCTCCACCCTCGCCCCGGGTCCCTCCCCCACCGCCGACTGCGGTCCTGGCCCCGGCCATGGTCCTTGCCCCGGCTCTGATCCCTGCCCTGGCCCCTGCCCCTGCCCTTGCCCCGGCACTGGTCCCTGCCTTCGTCCTGGCCTTCGTCCCGGCCCTGGCACTGGCCCTTGCCCCGGCCTTGGCTCCGGCTCCGGCTCCGGCTCCGGCTCCGGCTCCGGCTCCGGCTCCGGCTCCGGCTCCGGCTCCGGCCGGGGGCATCCCATGTCCGCCGGCGGGGCAGCACGCTCGCGGCGCAAGAGGGCCCGGACCCCTTTATGCCTGAAATGCCATGGGCAGATGGACCTATTGCCCGCACGCCGCACCGGGACACAGAATTCATATCGCGCCCCCACCGTCGGATGAGGGCTGTCGTGTACGCCAGAAGGCTTTCCCCGAACTGCCGCCCGGCATCGAAGCGCCAAGCGGTGGGATGACATGTTCTCGCTCCGTGGCTACCGCCGGCCCGGACGTCAAAGCGACATCGCTTGCAAAAGCATCAGACGGCGAATGATGGGAAACAGGAGATACGAGGATGCTGCTGAGGGTTGATCCGGTTGATTCTTTTTCCGGAACGTTCCGCGTCCCTTCTTCGAAACCGGAGACGCAACGGGCAATTCTGACCGGCACGTTGGCCGAGGGCACTTCACGGGTTTTCAACGATCTCCGTTGCGATGAGACGGAGACCATGAAGAACGCCTGCCGTGCCTTCGGTGCCAAGATAACCGAGCACGACGGATACCTGGAGATCCAGGGCATCGGACAGACGTTCCCGCCCATCGGGCGCGTCATCCAGTCCCGCGGCTCGGGCCTGGTGTTCCGCATCGTGACGGCGCTGGCTTCCGTCATGCCGTCGCCGGTCGTGGTGACGGGCGACGCGACCCTGCGCAACCGCGTGATGGAGCCTCTGCTGCAGGCGCTGCGCGAACTCGGCGCGGACATCGAGTCGATCGTCAGCGAGAACAAGGCCCCGGTCATCAACTGGGGACGCGGCCTGAAGGGCGGCACCTGCCAGCTGCCGGGCGACATCAGTTCGCAGTTCATCACCGCCATCCTGTTCGCCGCGCCGCTGGCCGAAGGCCCGGTGGAGATCGAGGTGACGGGCGAGGTCTTCTCCCAGTCCTACATCCGGCAGACTCTCGCGAGCCTGACCGAGGCGGGAATCAAGGTCTCCGCGTCGGAGGACATGCGCCACTACCAGGTGGAGCCCTCCGTCTACCAGGCGCTGGACGTCACCGTACGCGAGGACTACACCTCGGCCTCCTACCTGCTGGCCGCCGCCGCGCTCTTCCCGGGCCAAACCGTCCTGAGCAACATCTACGGCGACAGCATGCAGGGCGAGTTCGCGATCGTCCCGATCCTGGAGCAGCTCGGGGTGAGCGTCACCTTCGACCGGGCCACCTCGTCACTGACCGTCGACAACCCGCCCGGCAGCATGTGCGGTGACTTCGAGGTGGATGTGCGGGACTGCCCCAACATCGTGCCCACCCTCGCCGCCCTCGGGGCGTACGTGCAGGGCAGCCTGCGGGTGACCGGCGGACGTCTCACCCGCTTCCACAAGGCGTCCCGCATCGAGGCCATGGCCGCCGAACTGACCCGCGCGGGCGTGGACATCGAGGTCCTGTACGACGACGGGGTCTGCGACGGCTTCGTGGTCCGCGGCGCACGGTCGTACCCCGGCGGAGTGACCCTGTCCAGCTGGGGCGACCACCGCATCTTCATGTCGCTGTTCGTGGCAGGCCTGCGGATGCAGTCCGCGAACCGGTTCTCGGGCTTCGAAGACGTCAAGCTGTCCTTCCCCACCTTCATGGAGGAGTTCGCCAAGGCAGGCGTACGGACCGCGGCCGTCGAGGAGGTAAAGACACCCGCCGAGGCCGTCAGCTGACCCTGGCAGCGATGTCGGCGCGCGGGCGGGATCCTCACGCCCGCGCGCCCCGTCGCACCCCAGGGCCCGGGGTTCCGGAACCCCGGAACCCCGGGAGCCCGGGTGCCCGGGAGCCCGGGTGCCCCCGGTTGAACGGCGCCCCCGCACCACCGCCCGCGTCCCCCCGTCCAGGAAGTCCCGTCGATGCCCCCTCCGCCTGTCCCCCGGCTGCGCGCCGATGTCTCCGGGTTGCCTCGCTACGTCCCCGGCCGGACCGCTCCCAGCGACCTGGTGGACAAGCTGTCATCGAACGAGAACCCCTACCCCCCGCTGCCGTCGGTCCTCGCCGCGATGCGCGAGGAGCTGGGGCGCGTCAACCGCTACCCCGATGCGAGAAGCAGTGAACTGGTCGCGGACCTGTCCGCAGGCCTCGCAGTGCCCCCGGAGCACCTCGTGCCCGGCACCGGATCCCTCGGGGTCACCAGGGACCTGCTGCGCGCCGCGGCCGGCGACGGCGACGAAGTACTCTTCGCCTGGCGCTCGTTCGAGGCCTACCCGCTGCTCGTCTGGGCCACCGGGGCGACTCCCGTACAGATTCCGCTGCGTGAGGAGCGGCACGATCTGGAGGCCATGGCCGATGCGGTGACGGACCGCACCCGCCTGATCCTCGTGTGCAACCCCAACAACCCGACCGGCACAGCCGTGCACCGCGGTGAACTCAAGCGCTTCCTCGACCGGGTGCCCGACGACGTGCTGGTGGTGCTCGACGAGGCGTACCGCGAGTTCGTCGACGACACCGATGTACCCGACGGCATCGCGCTCTACCGCGACAGTCCCAACGTCGCCGTTCTGCGCACCTTCTCCAAGGCGTACGGGCTGGCACGGCTGCGTGTCGGCTACGCGGTCGCGCATCCGCCGGTCGCGGCCGCACTGCGGGCCTGCACCGTGCCCTTCGGTGTCAGCGGACTCGCCCAGGCCGCCGCACGGGCCTCGCTGAAAGCGGAACCCGAGCTGATGGAACGGGTGCAGATCCTGGTGGCCGAGCGCGCCCGGGTCACCCGTGCGCTACGGGCCGCGGGCTGGAGCGTTCCTGTGAGCCAGGCCAACTTCGTCTGGCTGCGCCTCGGTCCGCACACACCGGCGTTCGCCGCCGCGTGCGAGGCGGCGGGAGTCATGGTGCGCCCCTTCGGCGACGAGGGAGTGCGGATCACCATCGGCACCCCCGAGGAGAACGACCACCTGCTGAAGATCGCCGGTGACTGGCGGGTGTGAGGCCCCCATCACAGACCCCAGCGTCGCAGACCCCGCCTCGTAGCTCCCCACGTCGCAGACCCGCCACCTACCGCCCCGCTTCGCAGAAGCGGGGCGGTAGGTGGCGGGTCGGACCGAGTCCATTTGCGGTCGAGGCCGGAGCGGGCAGCGACCGCGACCCGCCGCGCGGGCAGGCCCAGCCGCCCGTACAGGGTCCACAAGCGGGCCGGCGCGCCGAAGCCCTTGAGGCTCACCGCCTCCCCGCGGCGGCCCACCAGGCGTACCGGCCGAGCACGCTGCCCGCCGCGGCGTAGACACGGGCGTGGACAGCGGCCGGCAGGACGGTGTCGCGGTTGTCCCCCGCCCTGATCCTCGCCCTGGTCCTGGGCCGGGTCCTCGCCCTGATCCTGGTCCTCGCCCTCGTCTTGGTCTTGGGCCTGGTCCTCGCCCTCGCCATGGCCCTCGCCCTGGCCCTCGCCCTGGCCCTCGCCCTGGCCCTGGTCCTGGTCCTGGTGCCGCTCGGGGCGGAGTTTCGACAGGCCACAGGGCGCAGTGCCTTCGCCCTCCAGGACGGCGCGGGCATCCAGAGCGGACGGTACGTCACCGCCGGTGGCGACGAGGGCCACCCGCGGCCGGCCTCCGGACGCATCGGCCAGAACGTAGCCGACGCCGGACGCCCCGTCGGCGGACGCCCCGTCGCCGGACGCCCCGTCGGCGGATGCCATGGCCCTGGATCCGGCAGCGGTCCAGGAGGGCAGGTTCTGCCGCGTCAGGCGCAGCCCGGCGGGCAGGTCGGCGTGTTCGGGGATCGTGCGCCAGGCGGCGACGGTCTCGTCGGCGCCGCACCGGCCCGGGGCGGACCCCGGCAATCCGTCCCTGTCCCCCGCGCCGCACCGGCCCGCCCGCCCGGCGCTCGGTCATTGCTGCAGCGGCTGAACCGGAGTTCGATCCGCCGTGCTGGATCGATGCGCACGCCGTTGCTTCCGCCGGCGCGAGCAGCCAGCCCTGGCGTTCGCATCGCAGGGCCCCGGTAGGACCGGCGGGTACGCGTCGCGCTCATCGAGGACACCTCTTCGGGCTGTCGACCGGCTCCGGGCGAAGCCGCCGGCGCACCGCTCTCCCCTCGCCCGGACGAACACCGGGCCGGCCGGCCTGTCTTTGTGAGCCGCATGCGAGGTCGGCGCGCGACCCTGTATCCACTCTTCGGTAAATCTCGCCATGAATTCCGGGTCCCGGCAGATCGCAGTAAATCTCCCGTGGGCATGTCGTCCGTGCAGTCTCCCCCGTGTACGCGCACCACATTATTCGCGGGTAAACATGGAAACGCCGCGAAGAATCGGTGGCGTGACGGCAGAGCGGCACAAATCCGGCCGGTGACGGCGTCCCCTTGACGCTCGCTCGAGGCGCAGCCCGGAACCGCTCAAGCCCGGCTCATGAGCTGCATGCCTGTGCGATCACAAGGCATAGCTTGACCGGAGGAGGCCGGTAGGGAGGCCGCCGCCCTGCTGCCGCCCGGAGCCGCCGCCCCCGGGCTCCTGAAACCTCGTGTTCCGCGGAATGAAGTCCTTGGACGTTTTTTCTCATGCCCTTTCAGAGAAGCAAGGAGGAGGCGAAACGTGGAAGAGGGACCGCCCGTAAACCTCACCTACCGGGAGTTGGACGTCCTCGGCCTGCTGGCCAAGGGACTGAGTAACCGGCTGATCTCCCGACGGCTCGACATATCCGAGAAGACCGTGAAGAACCATCTCAGCAGCATCTACTTCAAGATCGGCGCCACCCACCGCACCCAGGCCGCCCTCTACGCCCAGTACGTCGGCCTGACCGACCCCGGGGAAGCCGCTCCGTCCGACAGCCCCGCCCTGACCGCCCGGGAGCGGGGCGTACTCGGCCTGCTGGCCCAGGGGTTGAGCAACCGGCTCATCTCCCGACGGCTCGACATATCCGAGAAGACCGTGAAGAACCATCTCAGCAGCATCTACTTCAAGATCGGCGCCACCCACCGCACCCAGGCCGCCCTCTACGCCCAGTACGTCGGCCTCGCTTCCTGAGCAGCCGGAACAGGCCCCCCCTTTCTCCGGAGCCCCGGTCACGATGCGTGCGGCACCCTCACGAGACGCGTAATACCCCAGGCGTACAGGTCCGTTGCCCGGACCCATGACCCCCGACGCCGCCAGCGTTCACAGCGTTCACGGACTTCGCGCTGCGAGGGGAGGGACAGGCTGCGCGTCCCCTTTCCTTGTGTGGGACCTCTACGGTGGGCCTGTGCGGTGGGGCCTGTGCAGTCGGATCGCCCGGTGCGGAGCGCGCCGGACGTGGCCGGGCCCCTGGCGTTGCTTGTCAGGCTCCGCGTTCTGCGCCGTCACCGGTCACCGTCGAATGCCGAGCGTGTGCTCGGCCGGCTCGACACACTGCCCGCGCGCCCAATCGTCGTCCCGCAGCTCCCCGAGGGCGACCGGCGGCAGATTGCCTGCGCGCGAGGCGTTCTCCGCGCGGCCCGCACCGGACCACGGCCCGAGCCCCGGCGTATACGGACGGCGGGAGGGTACTGGCGGCCACCCTCACCCCTCCTCGAGGAGGAATTCGCGCACCAGTGTCCCCGCCTCCTCCCGGCACTCCTCGAAGTAGGCGTGCCGGGCGCCCGGGAAGAGGTGGGTGCGGGCACCGGGGATACGGGAGGCGAGCAGCGGGAGGTTGTCCGGCGGGGTCAGCCGGTCCTGGTCGCCGTGGAGGATCAGGGTGGGTGCCGCAACGCGCGGCAGTTCGCTCCAGGCGTCGTGCCCGTTGCTGGCGATGAGGTGGGCGCGGCGGGCGTGGGCAGGCATCCGCGGGTCGCCGAGGGTGCGGTAGGGGCCGGGGTGAGCGGCCTGCCAATGGGGTGAGTACATCAGGTCGGCCAGCGCCCGGCGTACGGCCTGCGGGTCCGGCTGTGCAAGGGAACGCCGTACCGATGCGTCGCGTTCCACGGCGTGCGGGCCGCCCGGGGAGGTGCAGCCCAGGACCAGCCGGCGGATCCGCTCCGGATGGCGGATCGCGAGCGACTGCGCGACCCGGCCGCCCATCGAGGTGCCGTACACGTCGGCCCGCTCGATACCGAGCGCGTTCAGGACCGCGACGACGTCGTCCGCGAACTGGTCGATGGAATAAGGGCCTTCGGGCTTGTCGCTGTCGCCCGTGCCGCGCAGGTCCAGGGTGATCGTGGAGCGCACGGTGTGGAAGTCCTCACGGACGCCGTCCCACCAGTGGTGGTCGTTCGCCTGCCCGGCGAGCAGCACCAACGGCGGACCCTGCCCACGGTGCTGGTAGGCCAGTGCGGTGCCGTCCTGGGCATGGGCGAAAGCCGGGGCCGGGGCCGGGGCCGGCTGATGGTGCTGGGTCATCGACATCCTTCGAACGGGCACGCAGACGGCGGCGCGTGGTGTCATGAGTGTCTGGACGTTGACATGCTCCGCGGGATTGCCCCGAAGACCGTGGGCCTTCCGGTTCGTTGCTGTGCCGCTACGCGGCACGGGGCGAGCGGAGCAGGACGGGGCGGGACGGGGCGGGACGGGACGGGGCGGGACGGGGCGGGACGGGGCGGGACGGGGCGGGACGGGGCGGGACGGGGCGGGACGGGGCGGGACGGGGCGGGTGAGAATCCTTGGGCTTCCTGATTTCACGCGCCGGGCCGGGATCTCTTTCGAGGTGGTATCTGCGCTCCAGGTTGTGACCACCTGCTCGGCAGCGGTTCTCGCCGTGTCCGCGGCGTTGTGTTGATGTCCTGGTCGTGGGCGGCGCCA
Organism: Streptomyces sp. NPDC005566; assembly: GCF_040605575.1. Lineage (NCBI taxonomy): Bacteria > Bacillati > Actinomycetota > Actinomycetes > Kitasatosporales > Streptomycetaceae > Streptomyces > Streptomyces sp. NPDC005566. The sequence continues at coordinate 41,923 of NZ_JBEXDB010000015.1, forward strand.
CGGGCAACTCAGGCCCAGACAGGGCGTGCAGGGGCCCCGGCACGTCCCGCCGGCAGCAGGCCGAGCAGGCCTGCCCTTTGCGGCCTGCTCGGCCCGCGGCCGGCGGGAGGGACAGGTCCGAAAGGGCCGGCACGAAAGGGCCGGTTCTTCTTCAGGGCGCGGCTGCAACGGGCCTTGTGCTCCAGTGTGTTCACGAACGCTGTCCGCAGCACGTCGGACACCGCTGGTGCCGGCCGGGTGCACGCGTGCGTTCACGGCCAGGCCCGAAAGCCCCGCGCGAAGACAAAGAGAGCCCCGGCCGGGCAGGCCGGCGCTCCGGTAGGCGGCGTGAACCGCCTCCTCGCGGGTGGCGGCGGCAGTGTGACGCCTGCGCCCGCCTCGTCGCGGGTGGAGGGCGGTGTGACCCGCCTCGCCACGGGTGGTGGGCTGTTGTGACCCGCCTGCGCCCGCCTCGCCATGGGTGGTGGGCGGTGTGACCCGCCTGCGCCCGCCTCGTCGCGGGTGGTGGCCCTGCCGCCCGGTTCATCCCGCCAGCCCGCCCACGGGTCAGACAAGCGGCTGTCGGGCCCGGGCCACCTCGATGTCCGGGACATGCTTCTCGGCCCAGAGCCGTACGGCGCGCAGGGGGATGAGCAGGGAGCGGCCCAGCGGTGTCAGGGCGTACTCGACACGGGGCGGGTTCTCCTCGTACTCGCGGCGGCTGATCAGTCCGTCGGCTTCCAGGGAGCGCAGAGTCTCGGTGAGGGCCTTGGGGGTGATGCCCCGGATGTGCCCCTTCAGTTCGCTGAAGCGGCGAGGTCCGCCGTCCAGGGCGTTGACGACGAACACGGTCCAGCGGGCGCCGATACGGTGCAGCACCGTGCGGCTCGGGCAGGTCGCTGCCATCACGTTGTACGCCGTACCCATCGCCGCTCCCAGTTTCGTTGAAGATACCGGTATCAAATCCATACCGTTGTACCTGATCCTACGAGAGGGAGTGAGCCGCATGGAGCGGATCCTGGTCATCGGCGGTGCACGGGCGCTGGGCGCGGCCGTGGCGAGGCGTGCGGTCAAGGACGGGTACGACGTGGTCGTCGGTGCCCGCGATCTGGGTGCGGCCCAGGCGCTGGCGAACGAGATCGGCGCCACAGCGGTGCGGGTCGATCTGCAGGACGAGTCGACGCTCGCGGCCGCGGCACAACAGCTGAACGACGGAGTCGACCACATCGTGACGACCGGTTCGGCGCCGCACGATGTGCGCGCCACCGAGCTGGATCGCGACAGGCTGCTGGCTGCGTTCACGGCGAAGGTGGTCGGCCCGATGCTGGTGGCCAAACACTTCGCGCCGGTCCTGCGGCCGACCGGGTCGATGGTGCTGTTCTCCGGTGTGGTCGGCTGGCGCCCCGGGCCGGGATCACTCGTCAAGGGGGTCACCAACGGTGCGGTCGAGTACGCCGCGCGCCACCTGGCGGCGGACCTGGCGCCGGTACGGGTCAATGCCGTCTCCCCCGGTGTCGTGGACTCGGGCGCATGGGACCGCCTCGGTGACAAGAAGAGCGCCCTGCTGAGCAAGAGCGCGGGCGGGACCTTCGTGGGACGCCACGGCGAGAGCGACGACGTCGTCGAGACGGTGATGTGGCTCCTGCGTGCGGGCTTCGTGTCCGGCGAGACGATCCACATCGAGGGCGGCGCACGCCACAAGACCGGCTGACACCCAACCGCCGACTGCTCCCTCGCCGTTGCCGGGCAAAGAAGCAACAGCGCCCCAGAGGTGCCCGCGCCCGTGAACCGGCACGTACCGCAGGACTCTGCAGCTCATTGAGCCGAACAGGACATGCCCGGCCCAAGCCCAAGCCCAAGCCCAAGCCCAAGCCCAAGCCCAAGCCCGGGGCCGGGCCCGGTCCCGGGACCGGGACCGGGACCGGGACCGGGACCGGGACCGGGACCGGGGCCGGGGCCAGACGTCGGGGCCAGGCGCCGGGGCCGGGGCCGGTCGAGTGGGGCCGGGGCCGGTCGAGTGGGGCCGGGGCCGGTCGAGTGGGGCCGGGGCCGGCCTCGAAAACGCGCTCGGCGCCCTCGTTCCTCAACCCCACGCGGCTCCCACACGGGCCCGGCCACCCATGCGAACCAGTCACAAAGGAGACAGACCATGTCCGAGCACGTTCTGATCGTCGGCCCAGGACGCGACTTCCCCTCCCGCATCCGCCGCGCCGAGCCCGCAGCCCGGACCACGATCATCTGCGACATCACCTACATCGGCCGGGTCCGCGAGCCCGGTGAGAACGCCCGGGTCATCTGCCTGCACAAAAAGGCCCCCGAGCAGGAATGGATCGACCTGGCCATGGCCGTGCACAAGGTCGACCCGTTCACCCACATCGCCTCGTTCGGCGAGTCGGACCAGTTCCCCTACGCGGCGATAGCCCAGGCCCTGGGACTGGCCGCACACAGCCCGCACACCGTGAACCTGGCCCACGACAAAGCCGCGATGCGCGCCTGGCTCCGCGACAAAGGCATCGACAGCACACCCTCGGCACAAGTCGAAAACCTCGACGAACTACGCGCCTTCGTACGGCAGCACGGCCTGCCCTGCATCGTGAAACCGGTATGCAACGCGGGCAGCGTGGGAGTCAGCAAAGTCACCTCCGAAAGCGATCTGGAACACGCCTTCGAGTGGGCCGGCGGAAACAACCCCGGCCCGGCCGGCACGGGCGTGCTGGTCGAGGAATTCCTCGACGGTCCGCAGTTCAGCGTCGAAGCGTTCTCCGAATACGGCGAACACGAGGTAGTGGGCGTCACCCGCAAATACTCCGACCCGGTGAAATTCGTCGAGCTCGGCCACGTATCACCCGCCGACCTCCCCGGCGAACACCGCAGGGACATCGAAACGTACGTGAAGCGGATCCTCGCATCCATCGGAGTGTGCAACGGACCCACACACACCGAGATCGTCCTCACCGGCCGAGGCCCGCGCCTGATCGAGACGCACGTACGCGTGGGCGGCGACAAAATCCCGGACCTGACTCTGGACGCCACCGGTGTCGACATCGACGACTGCACGGTCCGCCAGGCGCTGGGCGAACAGGTCCTACCCAAAATCCGGGCCGCCCTCGGCGCCCCCGACCGCCCGACCCGGGCCTCCTCCATCTGGTTCGCCTCGATCGATACAGCCGGCGTCCTCGAAGCAGTCATCGGAACGGACAAAGCAACCACCGTGCCAGGCGTCACCGAAGTATCGGTCCTCGCCCAGCCCGGCACAACAATCAGCGCAACTGCCGACTCCGACTCCCGGCTGGCATCCGCCCGAGCACTGGGAGACACCCCCGACACCGCACTGACAGCCGCAAGGAAAGCCATCTCCCACCTGGAATTCCAACTCAGAGCACGCCCACAGGGCACCCGAACAGTCTGAACCCCGCCCACAAAAACCAGACACCCGCACCCCGCACACCACCACCCAACAACAACACACAACGGCACACAGCCCCCAGGCACGAACTCCCCGGCCTGCACCAATCCGCACCTCCCCCTGACCCGCACCGCCCGCCCCTCATCACACCCAGCGAAACGCAGCCCACCGCCACGACACAGGGACAGGGACAGGGACAGGGTGGACGCACGCGGCGGAACCGACCAGGCGACCTGAGATGCCGCCACGGCCCCTTCACCCACCCCACCGCAACATCCGCACCACACCCACCCCACCGCAGACCCCGCCACACACCCACAACCACGCCCACGCCCACGCCCACGGCCACACCGACGACACCTCGGCCTCTGCACGAGCCGCAATCCGCCACCCACCCCACCACCACGGCCTCCTCCACCCCGAACCGGCCGATCGACATGGAGATGCGCAGATGTACATGCGGTGGGCGTGCAAGAGGACAGACGCGCAGACGGCAGGGCGTGCAGGAGGACAGGTGCGCGTGCAGGGCGGCAGGCGGGAGAGCGTCGCAGGAGGGCAAGCGCACGTACAGGGCAGCAAGTGCACAGGTGCGCGCCTGCAGCAGGGCAAGCGCACCAATAGCGCGGCAAGTACACACGAGGAGCCGACAGGTGGGTGCGCCGGGGCGGGCGTGCAGAGCCGCAGGTGCACCGCAGGGGCGCACAGCAGGACAAGCGCACGAACACGGCGGCAAGTACACGGGAGAGGCCGACAGGTGGGTGCGCCGGGGCGGGCGGGCAGAGCCGCAGGTGCACCGCAGGGGCGCACAGGAGGACAAGTGCACGAACAGGGCGGCAGGTGCACAGGAGGGGCCGACAGGGGGTGGGCGTGCAGAGGGCGGGGGGCGTGCAGGAGGGCCAGGACACCCGGGAACCAGGACGGGCCACTCGTCCCGGACACCCTTCACAGCCGGGACCGACCATCCCACGGGCAGGGGGAAGAGCCGTACAGCAGCAACTCACTGCCCGGCCGCCCCAGCCGCCGGAACCTCTTTTGCGAACTCCCCCACAACGGCACGGTGTTCGCCCGGCACACCACGTAGCCGGCGGCAAAGACGCCGGCCCACGCCAAACCATCCCAGGCCAGAGAACAAAAGGATTGGAATCCTGCCATGACGACCGGCCCCGAGACCACCACGGTGCACAGCGGCTCCTCGTCGCGCTCAGGATTCTGGTACTTCTGGGCCGCCTCGGGCACCAGCAGCCTGGGATCCGGAATCACTGCCGTCGCCCTCCCGCTGACCGCCCTCGTCGTCCTGGACGCGTCAGCCTTCGGCGTCGGCCTCATCACCGCCGCCAGTTACGCAGGCGCAGTCCTCATCGGACTGCCCGCCGGCGTCATCGTCCAGCACTTCCCGATGCGGCGCCTCCAAGTCACCATGGACCTGGCCCGAGCCGCACTGATCGCCTCGGTCCCCCTCGCAGCATGGCTGCACATGCTGACACTCACCCAACTCGTCCTGGTCGGACTCCTCATCAGCCTGGCCAACATCCTCTTCGACGTCGCCAACACCGCCTACCTCCCCTCCATCGTCAGCAAAGAAGAACTGACCGCCCGCAACAGCCTCATCTCCGGAACCATGGCAACAACCCAACTCGCCGGCCCGTCACTGGGCGGCCTCCTGGTACAGACACTCGGCGCAGCCACCAGCCTCCTCACCGACGCAGTCAGCTACCTGCTGTCCGCGACCCTCCTGGGCCGAGTCCCCGCAGAAACACCCCGCCCCCCCGCACACCACCACGAGCCCTACACGAAACAGATCAAAGAAGGCATAAGATTCGTCCTCCACCACCCAGTGATACGCCCCTGCGTCATGGCATCCACCGCCCTCAACCTCTCCTCCGGCGTGATCCTGGCCATCGCACCCGTCTTCCTGCTCCGAACCTCCGGACTCTCCGCAGGAACCGTCGGACTCGTCCTCGCCAGCGACGGCGTAGGAGCCCTCGCGGGAGCCGCGATCACCACCCGCCTCGCCGCCAGAGCCGGCACCGCACGCACCGTCCTGGCAGCAACCACCGCAGGAGCCGTCACCGCCCTGTGCATGCCCCTCGCCCACACCACCTGGACAGCCCCCGTCTTCGCCCTCGGCCAAGCCGGATTCGCCGCCGGCATCACCATCCTCAGCATCCTCACCCGCACCCACCGCCAAACCGTCACCCCACCCCACCTCCTCCCCCGCGTCATCGCATCCGTCCGCTTCTTCACCTGGGGAGCCCTCCCCATCGGCGCACTCCTCGGCGGCACCACCGCCGACACCCTCGGAACCCGCAACGCCCTCCTCACCGGCTGCATCCTCGCCCTCCTCGCACCCCTCACCCTCACCCTCAGCACCATCCGCACCACCAAAAACCTCACCACCTAAAAAGCCGTTGTCCTTTCCGGTCAAGGCCGTTGAGACTCTGCCGGCCAGGAACGGATCCTGCGTCGGTACGAAAGCGTCAGCATGTCCAGCTCCTCGATCGATAGAAGGTCGCCGATGACGTCAGTGCCGGGACTCCTGGAAACGAAGAAATCGGCCGCGCGGGAAGCAGCCGAGCGGAGCCGCGAGAAGCCGCGAGGATCGCCGTTGGGCCTGGAGCCGATGCGGCGGGCATCGTCCTGCCGGTCCCACTGTTCGACCATCTCGTTCAGCTCAGCGAGCGAGGAGACCTCGGGACGGGAACGAAGTGATTGCGGCGGAAGTAGCCGATCATCCCTTCGACCCCGCCCTTCTCGTGGGCACCTTCGATGCCGGGCCGACAGTAGAAGCTCTCGATGCCGATCTTCCGTGGGTTCAGGAAACCTGAAGGCTCCGTAGCACGAACTCAGGGGCTCGAAGGGCACTCTGCTGCGTGAAAGCAGCCGGTTGCCACAGCGGAGAAGCGCTGGTGGGCGACAGATCTGGATCCGGCTCAGGTGGAGAATGGCTGGGCGCCGGCCCATGACCGCGATCCAGCGGCATCTGCGGGAGACTGTGGGGTGTCTACTTCCAGATCGCTTGCAGCCTCCGCCGAGATACGTGTGTATCTCGTCGATCAGTTGAATCTCGCCCTGCGGCGTCCCGGAATGTTTGGGAAGGAGTCGGAGCTGGCCTTGCGCATGCTGATGGACCACTTGCTGTTCGCGGAGTGCCAGCCCGAGGCTTTGGCCGAGCAGCAGCGCGCCTGGGAAGAGCGTGGCGCCTGGTCCAGCACCGGCGTCGCGGGCGTGTTCCGCGATCTGATCCCGGAGCGCTATTACGAGTACGGCATTGCCTCGGTGTATGCCGAGTTCGCGCACTGCCGCGGCTGGCTCAAGCCGGACCGCGTACTGGACCGTGACGAATACGAAGTCCTGCAGGATGCGGTCCGCCAGTGGGCGGGCGAGGACCGCGTGTGGAAGGACGTCGTCGACGAGTTCGGTACCCCGTCCATGTTGTTCGGCAGCAACAACCCCTACTACGGCAAGACTCTCGGCTACCTGACTGAGAACCCGGAGGAACCGATGGTGTCCTTCCATCTCTGGAACGGCAGTGTTCCGGGAGCCGAGCAATCATGGCCACCCGAGCACGAAGAACCCCTCCTGCTTGCAGCGCGCTTCGGAACGGGGCCCTTCCGCCAGACCTTCACCTTCACCCCGGAGGGCCGGCGGCGGCTCCCTGTGAGGTAAAGATCAAGATCAGCGGGTGTTCGGTGCCTGCTCCGCTTTCGATTCGGTCACTGCGCTGGTGTAGCGGAGGCCGGCCTTGGCGCCGAGGGAGAAGACGTGCGCGAGATGGAGGGGGTCCGCGCCGTTGGCGAGGGCTTCGTCGAGGATGCGGTCCTGCCTCAGCCGGTCGACGCCCGTTAGCAATTTTCGGAAGTCTCCAGTCGGAGCTCAGGCCGCAGATCGCGCACGACGGCCAGTGCCATCCCGTCCCTCCCCTTCAGCTATCCAACGACTCCGCCATGACAGCTGAGAAGACTTCAGGATTTCTGAGAAACGAGCAGCAATCACCCGATCGTGTCCACGAGACCCGAAGCCCCAGATCACGCAGCCATCGAGGTCGCTGACGCAGCCGTGATGCGGGGGGGAAACCACGGGAACATGGACAAAGTGCAAGCGGAAGGCGATCCACCGGTCTGCCTCCACGCGTCCGCGGCTCTGCCCCAGCACCCGGGAAACGGCGGCCTTCAGGTTGTCGTAGCGAACTTTGGACCGCGGGACCCCGCCCAGCGTCCGCAGCGCGTGGACGTGGCCTTCGAAGAAGGCTTCCTGCCCGCAGGAGGCAAAAACCAGGTGGACGGCCTTGCCCGAGTATGACAGGCGGAAGGAGAACAGGTAGCAGGTCACCAGTTCGCCGCCCAGCCGCACCGTCACGTCGCCGAAGTCGACCTCCGCCTCGTGGCCAGGCAGGTGGGTCTGCCGCACGAATGCCTCCAGCGGCGCTTTGCCGGACTCGACCAGGATCTCGGGCTTCCGGCCGGCGACGTAGTAGCGCACCACCCCGTAGGAAACGTCCGCCCCGTGCTCCTCGATCAGCCGGTGGAAGATCCGGGTGACCGTGTGCCGCTGCTTGCGCGGCGCGTCCAGGTCCGCCCGCAGGATCTCGTCGATGACCGGCTTGTAGGATCCAGCGTGGTGGCCCGGGGAGGCAGCTTTTTACGCGGCTCCGGCCAGACGAGTCCGATGCCTTCCGTACCGTCCGCCAGGTCACGCCGTGCTTGCGCTCAAGCTCCCGCATCGACATGCCGCCGCGATGGTCACGCCGAATCGCCGCGTACAACTCGACCTTCGACATCTGCGGCATGACCAGGACCTTTCGCCAGGAGCATCCCGATGCTGCCCTGGCAAGAACCCAAGTGCCTCCCGAACTCGTCAACATCACCCGACCGTGGTTCAGGCCGCCTCCCAAACCCATCGACAAGTGACGTCACTACTGGGTTCTGGCACAGATCTTGGGGAGCCGTCGCGGAGCGTTACCCCGGTGTTCGATTGCGAGGAGACGGTCCGCGTGAGACCGCGTACGCCTCGTCATCTGACGATCGGACTTGACGCTCCCTCAGGTGTCTGCCGACCGCTGCTGCGGTCGGTTGTAGACGGTGATGGTGCTGGTCATGCAGACCGATGCACCGTTCTGGGACTCCCTGGTGTTCGAGGGGATCGACGATGTGGATGTCGAGGCGGCTACGGCCGCTTTCGGCACGGTCGAGGTGGTGGCGAGAGGCCGCACGGCCGGGGCGGTGTGTCCTGGCTGCGGGTGCTTCTCGGCCCGGGTCCACGGCCGGTACCAGCGCAGGCTGAAGGATCTTCCGCTCGCTGAGCAGGGCTTTGTGATCCGGCTGACGGTCCGGCGCTTCATCTGCGGGTCGGCAGACTGCAAGCGCCGGACGTTCGCCGAGCCGTCCTCCCGGTTGGCCGCGCCGTACGCACGGTTCACCACTCGGCTCAACCACGCCCTGGAGCAAGTGGGGCTCGCACTAGCCGGACGGGCCGGCGCCCGGCTGGCCGCCCAGTTGGGCTTCGGCGCGGGACGGATGACCTTACTACGCAGGGTCATGGCGCTGCCCGATCCGCAGTTCAGCACTCCACGGGTGCTGGGCGTGGACGACTTCGCGATCCGCCGCGGCCAGACCTACGCCACCGTCTTGACCAGCGTCGAAGACCATCGCGTGGTCGACGTGCTCCCGACGCGTGAAGCTGGACCGCTGGCCGCGTGGCTGCTCCGCCACCCTGGCGTGGAGATCATCTGCCGGGACCGGGCGGGCGCCTACGCCGAAGGTGCCCGCCGCGGCGCCCCCGATGCTCTGCAGGTCGCTGACCGGTTCCATCTGTGGCAGGGCCTCGGCCGGGCCGTGGAGACCTGCGTCGCCGCCCACCGAGACTGCCTGCGCAAGCCGACGCCCAGCGGCACGCTGCCGCAGGACACCCGACCGACTTCCGATCGGCCACAGAACAACGCGGAGCCCGTCGGCCGGCGAGCCGAACGCAAGAAGGCGGCACACGCACTGGTCCACGAGATGCTCGCCCAAGGGCACTCACGCCGGGCGATCGCCCGGCACCTGGGCTGGGGCCTCAACACCGTGCTCCGGTACGCGAACGCCCTACGCTGGCAGGACACCATCCGCGAGAACAGGCCCCGGTCCAGCAGGCTGGACCCTTACAAGCCCTACCTGGAACGACGGTTTACGGAAGGATGCACCAGCGTCACCCGGCTGCATGGCGAGTTGGTCGCCGAGCAGGCTCCCGTCACCTACGGCATGGTCCGTGCCGAAATCGCTACCTTGCGCGGAGCTCCTTCCGCAGCACCGCCACGGCCGCCGACGGTACGACAGGTGACCGGCTGGCTCACCCGCCACCCCACCGCTCTGACCGAGGAAGACCGGACCGGCCTCAAGGAGGTCCTGACTCGCTGCCCCGAACTAGACACGGCCGCCGGACACGTCCGCGATTTCGGCGAGATACTCAGCGGCCGCCTCGGCAGCACTCTGCCTACCTGGATCGACGCCGTCGAAGCCAGCCGGCTGCCCGGGCTCACCGGTTTCGCACTTCACCTGCTCCGAGACCTCGACGCCGTGACCGCCGGCCTCACCCTGGACTGGAGCTCGGGCAGCATCGAGGGCGCCGTCAACCGCATCAAGAAGATCAAGCGACAGCTCTACGGCCGAGCCGGATTCGAACTACTCCGCAAGATGATCCTGCTCCAGTAACGCTCCGAGACGCCCTCCAAGAAGGTGCCCAGCCGTGGCAGTATGGCCTCATGTTGATCCGAAAGGGCGATGCCGCGTAGGCGCCCCAAGGCTGTCCGTGCAGAGCGGTGGCGGCCACGATGGCAGTATCCGGTCCTGAGGGTCCGCGGTGTCTCCGCGCGGACTCGTGCAGCGATCCGCCGGGTCGAAGACCAGGAGATGTGGCCCAACGCGATCGCGAATGCGCTCTCTCGCTTCGAGTGGGCCTTCAAGCAACATGGCCGCTACCTGAACGCCTCCGAGGCGTGTTCGCCTGGGATAGAGGTGGAAGACGCTCGTGACGATCTGGAGCGGGCGATGCTACGCCTTCCTCCCGGAGCCAAACGGGACTTGGGTCGACTGATCACACACCTCGATGAGGAATTCGAGCGCCGCACCTTGCCGGAGCCCAACTACATCGAGTGGGCAATGGACGGCTGGTGGTGGGCCAGGATGCGTGAACGCTGACGGACCCGGCTTCGCGTCCCTTCCCTGTAATCGAACGACACCGATACCCTCCGCGACGGCTCCCCAAGATCTGTGCCAGAACCCACTACTGCTCGATAAAGCCATGGCGCGGCTCGCCGACGAGAACCGCACCTCAACAGCAGCGGCCCCCCACCGCGCACAACCTCGACGGCCGCCCGGCGCAACAGCGGCAAGATCTCGGTGGCGGGGCGGCCGCGGTGAGTTCCCGCGAGGCGCTCGAAGACGTAACGGCAGGAAAGAGGTTCCTCGCCCGCGAGGTCTACAAGCACCTCAGGAGGCAGGCATCTTGAACACGGCGGGCACGGGCGGAGCCAGATCATGACGCCGACCGGCTGCCGTCCGCGTCATCAGGGTCGAAGGACGCGGCCGCAGTCAGCCGCTCGACGAACGTCTGGAAGTCCGCAGCCAGCCGGAGCTCCGAGTTCCCGTCCACGTCGAACCACGTCACGGACGGCTCCGCGCGCTCTCCGCATACCCGGTAGTCCAGAGCGATCCAGCAGTGACCATCACCGGAGAGCAGAACCAGGGGAGACGGAAGACCCCATTCCTCAACCAGGTAACCCGAGTCCAGCAACGACGGCCGGCCGTCGTGACGGCCGATGCCCCTCATGTCGTCGAGCGGAACATGGTTCTCGCTCCACGACGTCGGCACATCGGTCGGGAACGCGTTCCACAGCTCCGCCACCAGGCCACCGTTCTGGACCCGCAGGATCTCCAGCAACGAGGCCGGCAGACGGACACCGAGCTGCCGCTCAGCATCCTGGACGGCCGCGTCGGTCAGCGGTGGCTGAACCCCGTACAACCCCCCACCCCAGAACGTCGCCTTAACCTCATCGAACCAAGCCACGAACACATCCTACGGACCTCGCAGCCCGGCTTGACGATCTATAGGAGCTTCAACAGAGCCGCCTCCGGAACCTCCCCTGTGTGGAAATACCGGAAGCAGCAGGCACCATCCCACCTCGCGACTCCGTGCCATAGGTGCAGTGGGCGGCGTCGGCCGGCGGCAGCCATGTGGCGGGTCCGTGTCGGCTTTGGAGCGGTTGGTATTCGCGGTGACCGCTACCAGTGAGCGCACGGCGCCGAGGTCGTTGGCATAGGCCACACGGCGCCCGGCGGTCCAGTCGTAGGCGCCAGCTGGCGGGGAGCGTCATCCCAGTTGTGCGGTAGTCGCTTCGGCGAAGGTAGTACGAGCCGCACATCGTCCAGCTTGTGAACGCCCTTGAGCACGCCCGTTGCGCTGACCCGTGATCGGACAACGAGGTGGCGTGTGGTGAACCTGGTACATACGATCCCGGGATGGCTGGAATGTCGATCACCGTATGCCTGCCCGGTTCGGCTGCGACGAGGGTGGACGAGGCGGTCGCGGAGGCGATGGCGCCGTTTGCCAGTGACGGTGTGGGTGCCGTGGAGCGGGATGTATGGGACAGCTATCGAATCTGCGGTTCCGTGGGTGTGCCGGTGCTGGCGGGTCATGAGGGCGATCCGCGGTTGATCGCTGATCGCCCCCGCCGGGACGGTTCGCTGGAGCCCGCGTTCTCCGGGGAGTACGCGGGAGGGCCGCGAGGGCTGATCAACTTCCGCGACGCCCCCCGGGCGGAAGCTGCTGATCACGCGGGTCGGGTGTGGGATCGCTGGCAGGAGGTGGTTTCCCGCCACCTGGCCCCGGACGACGAATCAGTGTTCTTCCACCGCCATCTGGCCGCCGGAGGGACCAGGGACTCGTACGAGACATCTCGGGAAGCCGCCGACTACAGGGCACAGCCAGCCGTCCGTGCCTGGGTGGATGTAGCGCCGGTGCTGGCCCGCCCCGACATCGCGGACCACTTCTCCTTCGATTGCGATCCGGTCGGAATCGGACAACGCAGCCGCGAGGAGTACGTCGCGATCTACGAGTTCAGTCTTCTGCCACTGCGCAGCGTGCTGACGCTCAGTGGATGGTGGTACGAACTTGACGATGCTCCCCTACACGGCTTATGCCACGGTCCCCTCGAGTGCATCCACGAGCCGGACTTCGGCATGGAACACCCGGGGGTTCAGTCCTATCTCATCGCGCTGCCCGCCGACATTCTGCTCGTCAACGTGCACTGCCACGTCTGATCCGCCCCACCCATGTGACCGTTCGACGCCGCCGCGCAATGTTGATCAGTCTGGGCGACAAGTCTGCCGCCGACCGGGAACAGTGCCTGGAGCTGGCGGGTGCGCAGTTGGGCATGCGCGCGAACGGGGCCTTCGCGGCGAGTCCAAGCACTCTAGGTAACCTCCCCTTCGGCACTCCCACCCGCGAGCTCGACAAGCCGGTGACGGGCTGGCTCCGGGCGCGACTTGAACGTGCCCGCGCCTCGTTGGGTATCGCCGCCTTGACCTGCAGCATGTGCAGATCGACCTCAGGCCAAGGACATCGACCAGGTGGTCCTCGCCACGGTTCTGAGCGAGCTCATCGAGGACACGGATCCAGCCGGTGGGCTCCTGCCGCTCCTCGCAAAGCTCCTCACCGCAGCAGGAGGTCGAGCTGAGCAGGCCGACGCCCCACCAGGACGGAGAGGCGTCCTGCCCCCTGCACGAAGCCTCCGCGTCTCTCGCTGACGACGTCGCGCGGCAGCTGCTATTCGCCATCACGACCCTTGCCCCCAGGGAGCAACGGCCTGAGGTCACCGGAACTGTCTGGGCCGAGCGGCATCATCGCCGTGCCGGACGCGTACCCGACGGACTGGAGCCGCTGCTGGCGGCCGCGCCGCAGGCCTCCATGGAACTGCCGTGGGACGGCCATGGCAGTTCCGGATCTGTCGGCGGGGGAGGCGACGGCCCACACCCACCCCGGGTGGGCCGCCCCGGGCACGGGCGGGGTCACTCCTCGGTGGGCAGCCAGTTCCCGTGTAGGCCCAGCGGGACCCGCACCGGTATCTGCACCCGTGCGACCGGGCCGGAGCCGGGATCGTCTGCCGGGATCACCAGCAGCCAACTGCTCGCGTCGGTACGGTCGGTGGCGTACGTCATCCAGTAGCCACCCTCGCCGCCCGGGAAGCCGGGTGACGGGGCGAACACCGGCTCGCCGACGGACAGGTCCCCGGCTTCCCACCTCACGCTGGTGCCGCTGGAGTCCCTCCCGTCGTACCAGCGCAGAGCGTTGTACTCGCCCGGCAGTAGGTCCAGCCCTCCTGTCTCCGAGGCCACCGCCAGCTGTTGATGCCGCTGGCCGATCAACCGGTCGTCCGTGCGCGGCAGTTCCATGCGCGCGTCGTCCAGCAGGGTGCGGCGCATCGTGCCGGCGACCGGGTCGATGACCGCGCGGACCAGCCCTCCTGGATTGGTGCCGGCCGCTTTGTCCGGCGAGCCCATGGAGAGGTGCGACCACTGCACGTACTCGAGCACGACATCACCGCCGTCGGGCTCGGTGTCGTACGCGTTGACCGTGTGCCACAGCCAAAAGGCCTCGTCGGACGCCCAGCGCACCCGACCTCCGTCGCGAGGGATCAGAGCCACGCGCGTGCCCTGTTCCGGTCGCCAGTCGATCAGGGACCCACCGCTCATCGCCGCGGCGAGGTCGAAGAAGACGGGCGCGAGCACCAGCACGAGGAAACGCGAGGTCAGGGCCATGTCGTGGATCATCATCGGGGCGTCGAGCCCTTCGACGGTGGTGGGGCCGCGGACCACGTCGCCGGCGGGTCCGATGAGGGACCAGGTGAGGAAAGGCGGCTCCAGGTCGTAGCAGAAGACCGCCATCTCTCCGGTGAGCGGATCGATCTTCGGGTGGGCGGTGATGCCGGTGGGCAGTGCGCCGCCGAACGTTTCCTTGCCCGCGGTCTCCAGCTCAGGAGTCATCAGGAACGGACACCCGGACTCGGCGAGCGCGAGCAGGCGCCCCGCGTGACGCACCACGTTGATGTCCGGCAGATCCCGGAAGGTGCCGGCCAGTGCCGGTTCCACGTCCGGGACCTGGGGGGTGATCATCGATTCCAGTCCGCCCCACAGGGCGCGTCCGGCCCGCTCTTCTGCGACCACCGCGGGGGTGCGCACGAAGCGGTTGCGGTAGCGGGCCCGTCCGCCGGAGATCCACACCCCGTGGAGCATGCCGTCGCCGTCGATCGGATAGAGGAACGAACCGATCGGACTGAACCGAGGGTTGGGCCCGTTGCGCAGGAACACCCCGTCCAACTCCGCCGGCAGCTCCCCGGTCACCTCGAGCCCGGTCTCGTCCACTTCCTCCGTGACCGGGGCGAACCGGCCGGAAAGGTGGGGTACGCGGGTGGGATCGAAGGTCTGCGAAGCGTGCGTGGCCATCACGGCCTCCCTCGACGGGGCGATGCGAGTCGTGTGCGTGTGCCGCCTGATTCTTCATTCAATAGCTCCATCGGACCCGCTGCAAACGCGGGGCGGTACCGCCGACCCGACATGGGATCGGGACTGGCCACGTCTCGATGACTGGAAGCGGTGGCTGACGGTCGCCGGGTCCGGCCACTTCAGCTTCACCGACTTCCCGGTGCTCGCGGGAGAACTGGGCATCACTGATCCCACGGCACCGCTTCCCGGCGGCCACTCCAGCCGGATCACCCGCGATTACGTCGCCGCCTTCTTCGATCTGCACCTCAAGGCCGATCCGCAACGCCTGCTCGACGGTCCGACCCCCGGCAACCCCGAGGTCTCGTTCCAGCAGCCGTGACACCCGGGAAGCGCCCGCCTGTTCCGGCAAGCCCTTCGGTGCCACGCCGACAGGACGGGATCGCAGAGACCGAGGCCGCGGCGTAGGTTCGAAACATTTCGCTCGGCATGTCGAACGCATGGGCGCCACGGATGGATGACGGGTGGCCGGTCATGTCGACACCGTTAGAGGAACCCACCATTCCCCCGCCACAGACCGCTGCCCATCTGCGCACATGTCACCCCGACCGAAGGGCCGAAACCTTCCGAGCCTTTCGGAGCCACTGGCGATTCATGCGAGAAGTATTGACGCCGCTCACTGCTTCCCTATCATTCATTACTGCTCGACACTCCGAACTTTGTTCGATATCACGAACGTACGGAGTAGCTCCGCTCGCACGGTAGGCCGCCAACAGGCACGCCTACCGAAAAGAGGGACCGCAAGGCGCGCATCGCGTGCGCATATGTCATGTCCATATCACTCGAACCCGCGGGTTCCTTCAGGAAGCGCACACATCGACAGTCCGGACAGCCTCCTCCGGGGCGACCGGAACCGCTGACTCCAGGTTTGGGAAGTCCCCATGAGTAGTGGAAAATTGAGCCACAGGCATCTGTCTGTGGTGCTTGCCGCCGCAATCGCGGCCCTGGTCACGCTGGCAGCGATGCTCGTCGCCAACCCGGCTCAGGCAGCGACCAGCGGAGCTTTGCGCGATGCCGGCTCAGGCCGGTGCCTCGACGTGCCGGACGCCAGCCAGACCAACGGCACGTACCTGCAGATCTACGACTGCTGGAACGGGACCAATCAGCAGTGGACGTTGACGGACAGCAACCAGCTGACCGTGTACGGCAGTAAGTGCCTGGACGTTCCGGGCCACGCCACCGCGGCCGGTACCCGGGTGCAGATCTGGAGCTGTTCGGGTGGTGCCAACCAGCAGTGGCGGGTGAACACCGACGGCACGATCGTCGGCGTGGAGTCGGGGCTGTGCCTGAACGTCACGGGCTCCGGTACGGCAAACGGCACGGCAGTGGAAATCCGGACGTGCAACGGCGGCAGCAGTCAGAGGTGGACCGGCCTGTCCACCGGCGGCACGTGTTCCCTTCCGTCGACGTACCGGTGGACGTCGACAGGTGCCCTGGCGCAGCCGGCGAACGGATGGGTCTCGCTGAAGGACTTCACCAGCGTGATGCACAACGGCAAGCACTTGGTCTACGCGTCCAACTCGTCGGGATCGTCGTACGGCTCGATGGTGTTCAGTCCCTTCACGAACTGGTCGGACATGGCGTCGGCCGGCCAGACCGGGATGAGCCAGGCCGCGGTGGCTCCCACGCTGCTCTACTTCGCGCCCAAGAACATATGGGTACTGGCGTACCAGTGGGGTGCGTCGGCCTTCGTCTACCGCACGTCCAGCGACCCCACCAACCCCAACGGCTGGTCCTCGCCGCAGCCGCTCTTCACCGGCAGCATCTCCGGCTCCAGCACAGGCCCGATCGACCAGACCCTGATCGGTGACGGCCAGAACATGTACCTGTTCTTCGCCGGTGACAACGGGAAGATCTACCGGGCGAGCATGCCGATCGGGAACTTCCCGGGCAGCTTCGGCTCCTCGTACACGACCATCATGAGCGACTCGACGAGCAACCTCTTCGAGGGGGTGCAGGTCTACAAGGTTCAGGGCCAGAACCAGTACCTCATGATCGTGGAAGCGATGGGTGCGAACGGGCGCTACTTCCGCTCGTTCACGGCCTCCGGCCTGAGCGGTTCGTGGACCCCGCAGGCCGGCAGCGAGAGCAGTCCCTTCGCGGGCAAGGCCAACAGCGGTGCCACCTGGACCAACGACATCAGCCACGGCGACCTGGTGCGCAACAACCCCGACCAGACCATGACCATCGACCCCTGCAACCTGCAGTTCCTCTACCAGGGCAAGTCCCCGACCGCGAGTGGCGATTACGACCAACTGCCGTACCGGCCCGGCGTCCTCACCCTGCAGCGCTGACCTGTCCGACCCACGGTGACCGCGACAGGCTGCGGCCTGCCGGCGCGCGGACGAGCGGTCTGCGGCGTGGGCAACTCCGTCAACTGACCTGTACTCAACCGCTCGTGTGACCCCAGCCGACCCCCGGCTGGGGTCACACGGCATTGGGGGAAGCGAGGCGACCCGGCGTGGCGAAGCCGTGCGGTTCGTCGTCGCGGTCACCGCGACCAGCGAACGCTCAGCCCCAAGGTCGTCGGCGAACGCTTCGCGGCGATCAGGGGTCCAGCCATACGCCCCGACTTGCAGGGAGCATTCCACCGGTGCCGTGTTCGAAGCAGCCGGTGGTGTCGGCAAGAGTGTCAGGGGCGAAGGCTAGGGTGCGTGCTCGTGGACGCTACTGATCTTGACTACCGGGCCCGGACGCGGTCCGGCTGCATACCGCCGGAACTGGTCTCGAGGCTGCTCGAACACGGCCACGCCGACGTGGTGGAGGTGCAGTCCGCGCGTGGGGAATGGTTCTGCGCGCTCGCACGGGCGCGGTTGCTGAGTGGGCAAGGCCGGCAGGCCGACGCGTTGGAGGTGCTCGCTCCGTATGTGGCGACCGGCTGGTGGACGGCCGTGGAAGCCGCAGCCGAACTGCTGGAGGGCTGGGGCCGCGTCGAAGAGGCGATCGAGATCACCCGGGTCCGTATGGAGGCCGGGCATCCGATGGCGCTGGAGTCATACACGCGCCTGCTCGCCCGGCACGGCCGCGCCGAGGAGGCGTTCACCCTGCTACGACCGCACCTCGGCGAGCCGTCCCTGGCCGAGGCGTTGGTAGACGTCGCAGGTCCCGCCGGACGCGACATCGAAGCCGCCGCTCTGCTCACGGCCCGAACCGAGCACCTGTGTTCGGACTTTCCGTGGTGTTGCAGAGGCTTCGATCGCGACATGGCGATCGGGCTGCTCGCCACCATCCGCGAGCGCCAAGGCCGCATCGACGAGGCGATCTCCCTGCTGTGCACGGAGAACATCACGCTGGTCAAACTCCGTGAGCACATGGCTGCACTGCTGGCACGACACGGCCGGCTCGACGCACTGCGGGCGGCCGCGACGAGTGATGAATCCGGGTTCGCCGTGCAACGGCTCGCGCGGTTGCTGGAGGAGCGCGGCGACCTGGAGGGCGCGGTCGCGGCATACCGTCAGGCCGATGGATCTGTGGATCGAACATCCAACTCGGCTTTCGAGCTCGGGCAGCTCTTGGCCCGGCACGGCCGGGGCGACGAAGCGATCGATGTGATGCGCGTCCAGGCCGAAGCCCACAGCGCGGATGACTGGATCCTCCACACTCTGTCCCGTATGTACCTCGAGCAGGGCCGCCCTCACGACGGGCTGGAGCTCCTCGACACCCTCGCCGCCGCCCGCGGGGGCGAGGTGGAATGGGATCTGTACTGGATACGACTGCCGCTGATCGCCGCCTGCAGCGGCGTCGACGAAGCGATCGCCCAGGCCCGCGCCCACCCAGAGGGTGCCACCTCGTACGCGGCGCCGCACATCGCCGAGCTCCTCGCAGGCACCGGACGCACCGAGGACGCTGTCGCTGTCCTCGAGCAGCACGCCCTCGCGAACAGCCATGACCTGGCCGGCTACCTCATCGACCTCGGCCGCGTCGAGGACGCCTTGGCCGTCCTTCAACAGCCCACCCCACGGCCGCCCGAGTACTGGGGCGGCTCCGGGCACGACGAGCCCCCGTTCTGATTCATGGCCCGGTTCGGGCCCGCTGCGGCGGTGGCCCCTCACGGGTACGCACGCACGGCTCCCCTGCGTGACCCGCGCGCCTGAGGTAGGACGCTCCGCGCGCGGTGCGACGCCTCCCCGACGTGGTTCCTGGTCCTGGTCCTGGTCCTGGTCCTGGTCCTGGTCCTGGTCCTGGTCCTGGTCCTGGCAGCGACGCCGGAAACCCCCGTCATCCTGGCGCGGGTACCGTCCGACCATTCTTTTACGGAGAACCATGGCTGACCAGCCGGAATCACCCGCCAACACCCTCCACGACCAGCCCTTTCCCGAACTGCTCGGATACCCGTGCGAGGTAGTGGTCAGCAGCGATGGGCAGTGGATCGCCGGCAGTTCGGTGATGCACCAGTACAGCCGGGTCGCCGTCTACCGCGTCGCCGATCTGTCCTGCGTCCACCTGGCGACCTTCACGATGGAGGCCGAGTCGATCGCCTTCCACCCCACGCTGCCCCTCCTGGCCATCGGCCTCGACAATAATGCCGAGTACGGCCGCGAAGGGGGCCTCACCCTGCTCGAATGCGACACGGGCCACCGCGTCGACTTCACCGACCCGGCGTGGGGCATCGAGCCGGTTCGCTGGCTGGACGAGCACACCCTCGAGCTCGTCTTCTTCGCGTTGGACAACGGCGTCGACCACCTGACGGCCCGGGCGACGGTCGTACGCGAGAACTGGCTCGGCCTCACCTTCGCTGCCCTCGACCTGACCTCGCTCGACCGAACACCGCTCGACCTCGAGGACCTGAGGGTGTACGACGACACGACGCCCGCGCAACCGCTGCTGCGCGCGCTCGCCGAGCGAGCCGGACGCAGTTACGACGCGCGGGGCGGGGTCCGGGCCGTGGCGGGGCTCGACGACGGCCGCGTGCTCGCCACTCGCCAGCACGTGGCGGTGGAGTGCTGGGCTGCGGATGGATCGGCGCTGTGGAGCGTGCCCGCGCCGTCGGCGAGCGGCGGCACCCGAATCGAAGTGGCCGCCGACGAGCGAAGCGTACGCGTGGCCGTCTCCGGTCCTGACGCCCGCGCTCGGACCGACTTCCTGCTGGTGGACACGGCCGACGGCACCGTTCTCGACCGGCATTCCGTGCCGTTCTCGGCCGCGATGTCCGCTCGAACGGACGGGGTCTGGGCGGTCCGGGACACGTACGACCGCAGTTTCGGGTCGGAGCCGCCCACCCCGCCCAACACACAGATCTTCGCCGTCGGCGGCAGCGACCGGATCGGCTCGGTCCACGTGCCGGACCGATACGATCTTGTCCCGCTCCAGGCCCGCCGGTGCCCCGAGCTGCTGTACGGGCGAAGCGGCCGGAATGTGGTCGCGCTCGCCCCCGACGGCTCGAGCGAGACCGTGCTCTTCTCCGTCGACGCGCCACTCGGTCGGGTGGTGTACGCATCAGATGCCGTCGGCGCTGCTCTGCTGCACGGGCGCACGGAGCTCGTCCGCCGAGATTTCCCGTCCGGCGAGGTCATCTGGAGCAGGCCGTTGGAATCCGAGGTCATCGACCTCGACTCCCATGCCGGGGTCCTGCACGTCCTGTGCGCCGACGACACCCTCATGTCCCTCGACGCGGCCGACGGGAGGGAACTCCGCCGGTGTCCGCTGCCCCCGTACCAACCGCTCTCCCTGCACGCGGCACCCGACGGCACGATCCTCGTCGGCACCACCGCAGGCCAGATCCTGCGCTGTCCAACAATCCGCGTGCAGGGTCGGACAGCCAACCGATAGCACAGCGTCGCCCTGCAAGGCGCCCAACTCCTCCTTGACCAAGGCATCCCCGCGGGCGCGGGGTCAACCATCGCGCGGGGGCGACCGTCGCCCGGGTGCCGGGTCAGCACTTCTCGTCGAGGAAATACTGGAGCACGTCGGCTGCCTTCCACTCCGATGTGTCTGCCATGTCCTGGCTCGCAGCCTCGGCGCCTTCGTTGGCGACACGGTCGCAGACGGCCTCCCGTTGGTCGACAGTGGTTTGCTCCCACGCCCCGTCCCACACGATCTTGTTCTCGGCCTGCTTGCGAGAGTCTTCCGTGGGGCCCCCGAGGACGGACTCGACGAGGTCCCCGTACTGCTCGTCCGGGAGGTGCGCGCACTCAGGATCGGCGGAGGCATCACGGTCCGCGTCAGCCGCGTAGTTGCGCTTGAGGAGTTCCCGGCAATCCGCTGCGTCGTACTCGGGAGTCGGGGCAGCAGTGGTGGGTTCCGTCTTCGGCTTGGCGGCGTCGTCGTTGTTTTCGCAACCGGTGAGAGCGAGGAGTAGGACGACTGAGACGACGGCTGTGGCGCGGGTGCGCATGATCCCCCAAGGACGTTGCGTGATGATGGGGACATCATCGGGCACTGATTGAGGCGTTGGGGCCGACAAGGCGAAACCCCCGACCGTGGCGGTCGGGGGCTTCGTAGTAGCTGAGCTGAGGCCGGGCGCCCCGAAGGATGCGTGGTCAGCGGCGGCGCGGTCAGAAGGTGGGGCAGATGTTCTCGCGCACGACCTTCAAGATGCGTTCGGCAGTGATGGTGCCGTGGCCGTCGGGGTGATCGGGTGAGGTGAACCGAGAGTTCGTGGACGCGACGAGCTTGACATAGTCGTCCGGGCTGCTCTTCACAGTGCCGCACTGGTTGATGCCGCGGCTGACGGCCTTGTCGTCCTTACCGTGAACGATGTCCTTGTCGATGGCGTTGAGGCCCTCGAGGTACACCTGACGTTGCGCCGGATTCGGGTCGTCGGGCAGGCCGGCCGCCTTGCGGGCTGCGGCTCGCTGCTCGGGTGTGATCTCCGAAGCGGTACGTTTCTCAGGGCTGGGCTTCTCGGCTGTGTCGTCGGTGCTACCGCCGCATGCGGTAAGCGTGGCCAGGAGTGCGATCGCGCTGAGCGCGGCAGCTGTGGTGGTGCGCATGGTTCCCCCAAGGGCGGGCGTCTATGGAGGAGAGTATGAAGGACGGGGTGCGGGGGTGAGGGGGGCGTGAGGGAATAGTCCCAGGACATCGGCCTGCCCCGCCCGGGAGTCTTGCCACGATCTCCGAGGACAGCGAACTCCGGGAAGAGCCACTCCAGGTCTTCAGGAGTGAACTTCTGGTCTATTCCGCTTCGATGGGGCCCAAGTCTCCGCCGTTTCGCCGCCAAGAAAGAAGCGGGCCCGGCCAACTGTTGCCGGCCGACATGGGACTCTCCGGCCTCTGCTCGTCTCGCGGCCCCCGCCGACTGCGTTGAGAACGGATACCCATCAAGGCCTCTTGCTCCAGGGAGGCCCGGTGACGTCGCGAGCCCGCGGCCTCTGGCTCACCCGGCAATGACGAAGGCCCCGCCAGGGCGCAGGACCTCACAGACGGGTCTTCACCTCTCTCCCGCATTGTCGGGGGTTTCTACCCGGCGGGCACGTACCGGCGGAGCATAGTGAGGATGGGTGCACCGATGAGTTCCGCGCTGTCCGGCCGTCTACCTCTACGTAAGCCCGAGAAATTCGCAGCCCGCCCGGGAAAGTGAGAAACATGAAGTACATGATCCAGATGAACGTGCCTGCGGCCCAGTGGGACACCATCATGTCGTCCCACTCCGAGGCCGACATGCAGGCCATGTTCGCCCACATGAACGCCCTCAACGAGGACATCAATTCCGCTGGTGAATGGGTCGACGGCCAGGGTCTCGGCGGTCCCTCACTGGTCAAAACGGTGAGGGCCGGAAGCGACGGACGCCCGCAAGTGACCGATGGACCGGCTCAGACGGAGCAGAACATCCTGGCCGGGTACTGGGTGGTCGACGTCAAGAGCGAGGACCGTGCCCTGGAAATCGCCGCACGGGCGTCCGCGTGCCCCGGCCCGGGCGGGAAGCCCGGCAGCGACCCGGTCGAAGTGCACCCGATCCCCGAGGGTCCGCCGGAGGCCTGATCCGGCCAGGTCAGTTCGCACGGGGCCGGGAGCGGTCCGTGGGCGTACGTGGCTGGCCGCCATCCTCGGGACGCAACCGACGAGGTCTCTCGCCCCCTCCCGTCCGACTCTGTGCGCCGGTGAGGCCGTCATGGTGAGACCACCCACGCCGGAGCCACGGCCTTCAAGTGGGAGCTCGACCAGAGGGCGTAGACATGGCGGGGCTCACTCAGCGCGGGTACAGGCCGCGGGTGAGTTCATCCCGAATACGCAGGTTGCGCACTGATTGCCGGTGCCGACCACGGTCTACCGGTGTGTCGGCGCGCGCCTCGGCCGACGAGGTTCGGCTGGACAGTGACGTGCTGGAGCCTGTTCCTGGAGCCCCGTCCAGCGCTGGTCCGCATTCCCGTCCGCGGATGCTCGGGCCCGAGCCGGGGTCAGTGTCGCCCCCGGCTCGGGGCCGGCGCCGCGCGGCGGGGCCTGGACGGGTACGGCGAGGGCGAGGGCCCGGGGAACGCCACCCGGCAAGGGTGACCCGAGACGGTGGGGCGCAAAGCTCAAGCGCACACGCTGCGCAACGTCGAGGAAGCTTTGAAAGCGGCGTTCTGAGGATGTCGAGAGCGTGCCACCGGCTCCGTCCCAGGGATATCAGCGGCCACCACCGGCCGCACGAGGAAGAAGGAGTTTCCGGCATGGCGATTCAGCGGATGGACAACGTCGGCATCGTCGTCGAGGACATGGATGCCGCCATCGCGTTCTTCGTGGAACTCGGTATGGAGCTGGAGGGCAGGGCGGAGGTCGAGGGCCTCGTCGCCGACCGGTGCACCGGACTCGACGGCGTCCGCTGTGACATCGCGATGGTCCGGACCCCGGACGGCCACAGCCGACTCGAGCTGGCGAAGTACCGCAGCCCCGCGGCGATCAGCGTCGGGCCCCGCAACCAGCCGCACAACATCCTGGGCACGCACCGCGTCATGTTCGCCGTCGACGACATCGAGGACACCGTTGCTCGCCTGCGCCCTCACGGCGCCGAACTCGTAGGCGAGATCGCCCGGTTCGAGGACATCTATCTGCTCTGCTACATCCGCGGCCCGGAGGGCATCATCGTCGGACTGGCCGAGCAACTGCGCTGAGAAGGAGAAATCGAACCATGTAGCCGAACGAGCTCATCGCGGTTCGGAACGGCCGTTCAGCCAGGAGCTCTTGGCCGTGGGCTACGTCCCCCAAGGAGGCAACCTCGCAGCCTTCCGATCGTCTTCACTTGGACCGGGCCGCACATCGTCGCCCTCGAGCCCGTCCCCGATCACGAGGCGCAGCGGGACGTCATCGCGGAGCGGGCGGCGCTGGATCACGCGACCTGGCCCGACGGCGGCTACCGCCAGCACCTCGTCGGGCGCGTCGCCACCCTGGCATCGACGTACACATCGTCCGCCGCGGCCCCGCCTGTCGGCATGCACCCGTACTGCTCAGGACGGTACAACCGAGAGTGCTCAGCCCTCATGACCGAGAGGAGGGTGCTCGGCGTCATCGGGGGCCATACGGACGGGCGATGCGGAACACTTCGCCGGGTGATCGTGATGCAGCCCGTCCTGGAGATGTACGCACCTGATGGCTTCGACCTCTGGCCCGTCGCCGAGGTCGAGTCGTCTGGCTTTCTGCCTCTGAGTGGTGAGCTCTCACCCGCTGAGGTCGGGTCGGCCGTGATGCGCATCGCCAGGTGCAATGACATCGACCCCGACGGCAGTCGCCCGCCTCGTCCGGCCGACGCACTTGGCTCGTTCCTCCACGGATTGCTGACGTTCGACAACCTCTTCGCTGCCGGCGGTCTGCGGGTCGCCGACAACGTCACAGGCGTCACCTTCCTGCCCGGCTGCTGTGACGGACTGGAGGACTGGCGTGACTGGCACCAGTTCATCGACGACGGCAGCCTGCTCGGTTTCGGCCACTCCCCCGTGTCACCTGTTGCGGAGCGGTTCGGTAACACCGTCCGGCTCACTGTCAACGCCGAGCAGAGCGACGGTCCGGTGATCGAGCTGTCCGTCGCCGACCTCCGCAACCTGCTTGCCGATGCCGAGCGCGACCTGGCCGACTTCCTGGTGCTGGCAGCCGATTGGGCCTCCAGGCACCTGCCTGGCCGGTGCGCTCCCGTCACAGGCGCCCTCGCCCGCGTCGTCGGCCTTCCCGCGCCGACCATTCAGCCGGAGACATGGGACGGCGGCGGCCTGGCTTCGCCGGCCAAGAAGGCGCTGCCCTGAATCGTCATGGTGCGACAGGCGCTGAGCCTATTCGCGTGTACCTGCCTGGGCACTTCGACGGCAGCTCGCTTGTGCCACGGTCTGCGGATCGCCCTCCCCCCTACGTAAAGGACGGGGCAAGCGTCGACCGCTGGGCGTTCGACAGCGTGATCATCGAGATCGGCACCGGCCTTGTCGGCTCACCTCCACCCTGGCACGAGCCCGGCTTGAGGAATCCGCCAAGACCGGCCGGCCGAGCATGCGCAGTTGAGCTCGGCGGCCCGCCTCAGGGCGGCCTCGGCAGGTAGAACAGCCGACCGGGGCCGGCCCCGAGGACCGGTCACCTCCGCCAGAACAAGTGGTGCGTCACCCCGCTCGAGCTGGGAACGACCTCCAGGTGGAACCGGTCGAGCAACTCGTCGGGTGACTCCCAGAGCCGCAATCCGGACCCGAGCTTCACCGGCGAGACCGCCACATGCATGGTGTCGACAAGGTCTGCATCGAGGAACTGCCGGATGGTGGTCACCCCGCCGCCGAGCCGGACGTCCTTGCCCCGCGCCGCCTCCCGGGCCTGTTCGAGGACCGTGGCCGGGTCGCCGCTGACGAAGTGGAACGTGGTGTCGGAAAGCGTGATCGAAGGACGCTTGTGGTGGGTCAGGACGAACACCGGGGTCCGGAACGGCGGCTTGTCACCCCACCAGCCCTGCCACTCATGATCCTGCCAGGGCCCGCGCTGGGGGCCGAACTTGTTGCGGCCCATGATCTCGGCACCGATGTTGCGGTCGTAGTCCCGCGTGAGGTAATCATCCAGACCGCGGCTCCCTCCTGGGTCCGTACGCATGGGCCAGCTCGCCGTGGCACCCGCCCAGGCGAATAGCCTCTCGGGCTCGACGCCATTGCCAAACGGCCTTTCGAGGGTCTGGTTCTCTCCCGCGGCGACTCCATCACTTGAGACGCTGAAGTTCTGGACTCTCAGTAACTGATTCACGCGTTCCTCCGGTGATGGGCGATGACGAAAACGAGACTATCCGGGCCGGGAAAATTCATCGCTGATTCCGCAACGGGACAGAACCTGGGCTACCCAGCGTCTCGCCCTGTGAGGTTTGCCCAGACGTCAGCGGTGCGGGGGTGTCCACCCTCGTGGAGTTTCTTACTACCGGCTCCGCCGTTGAGGAGCTCGAAGGAACTGCAACCGACGGCTGGCGGCCCTTGCAGTGATGTCATTTTCCCGGGCTCGGACGCATATTGAGTGAGGCTGACTGAGTGTGTGATGTCTGTGGGTGGGTGGGTTGGTCGGACTCTGCTGTGGACCTACTGGGAGTCCGCCTCATGGGCCGTCCCGGAATCCGGTGCCAGGCCGGGGCGCAACTGCCTCAGGACAGGAGGTGGCGGCTACTGATCTGGTGCTTGCGTTCGACGCCCGCTCCGGGAAGAGTTTCACGGACGCCGTTCGGGGCGATGTCTTGGGAGCAGGGGCGGTTGAGGATGTGTGTGATGGATACGGCGGTCAAAGAGGCTGCCGTCGCCCGATTCCTCCGCGAACATCCGCAGATGGAGCAGTCTGCATGCGACCACCCCGCGCTGCAGGGCTGCGCCGATCTCGACTGGTCACAAATTCCCGGGTGCCCTGCGGGGGTCCCGGCCCTGCTCCGCGGGCTCCTGGACGAGGCAGTCGGCCCTGAGGCCCTGCCCGTGCTGGAGAACCTTCTGATGAACAGCGTCTTCCACATGAGCGCCGTGATGCCGGCCGCCCTGCCCTTCCTGATCCGTCTGGCAGCTGTCCCCGATATCGCCGTGCGGCCAGACCTGGTAGGCCTCCTGGTCGTCGCCGCGGAGCTGTCTTCATCCGTCGACGCCGACGACGAACGCCGGGTGCTGCTGCTCGGGAAGGACTCCGATCACCCGGAACGCGAATGGTGCAGGGCCGCCTTCGCCGCACACGCTTCCGGACTGCGTGCATTGCTGGAAGACGGGACCCTTCCGGCAGGACTGATCAGCGCAGACGACCGCGAATGCCTGCTCAGGGCCCTGGAACGGCAGCGATGTCCTTCCTGACTGCCGGCAGGCCGGCACTGCGGGCAGTGAGGGGATCTTGCAGTGTCCGGTGTGACTACGGGGTCGGAGCCTTGGCGGAGTCCACGCTGTTTTGGCACGTTGGTGACACGCTGCGGCGTGTAGGAGCTGACGCGGGCGCAGAGGCCGGCCGTGGAGCCTGCCGCTGGAGAACCGGGTACTGCTACGGCGTCCTGGCGTACCGACGTGACGCTGCGGCAGCTCGCCCCACTGTTCGGCGTCTCGGCGTCTCGAAGTCCGCGGCCAACCGCATCATCAGCCACCTCGGCCCCCGGCTCGCGCTCAAGCCCTCGCAGACGGTTCCGCGAGGACACCGTGCTCATCTTGGAAGGAACTCTGGTCCCCAGCCGCGACCACACCGTGACCGAGCGGTCGACAACTACCGCTACTCCACCGACCACCATGTCGTTATCGACGCCGTCACCCGACGTGTCGTCCTGATCGGCCGATCGTTGCCCGGCAACCGCAACGACTGCAAAGCTGGGCACTGTCCGAGCCCAGGACGCCGGCCGCACCACTGTCATCGCCGACGGCGGCTTCCGAGGCATCGGCCTGATCATCCCGCTCTCTCGCGAGCGCGGACAGAGCGAACTGCCGACCTGGAGATCTTTACGGGACAAGCATCAGGCCGTATCCGGCGGATCACGAGGCCATAGGTTCTGACCATGATTAACCTCCAGGTCCGAGGCGAGAACGGCACGATCGAGGCCCGTGCGAAGCATGGTGTGGTCTGGGGTTCTGAGCTGGCTTGTCTTGACCAGTCAGTGTTTCCGATGCTGGGACACCTGTTGCCGTACGCGGACACCGTTTTCAACCACCGGCAGGTGTCCACCCTGGTGGAGGAGGTACCACGGCTGCCTGCGGGCGTGCTGACTGATGAGTTCGCGCGCGAGTTGATCGAACTTGGTCAAGTAGTTCTCGACGGACAGGGTCTGTACCTGTGGTTCCTCGGGGACTGAGACCGCAGGGCGGTTCAGCCCCGGAGCCAAAGCCTGGCAGCGGCGGTGGTGACGGGGCCGTGGAACACGTAGGCCCCCTAGCGATCGTGGAACTGTCATTGGTCGTTGAACTCAGACACGGGCATGGCGGCCTCTACGATGCTCTGTCCGCAGGCCGGGTCGATGTGACCTGGCCTGCGGCGAGCTCTGGCCGCAGTGCCGTTACCGAGAGCGGCGGACGGCCGACGCGTGTCGTCCGCCGACCTCACCCGCTGCTTGCGGCCCAGTGCCCACCCAGATTCGTTCTGATGACTGCTGGTGGCGGGCGGCATCCCACGCCGTGAAGGTTTCGGGCGAGGCGTCTTCCTTCGGCTGCAGGGGCGGGGCCTGGACCTGTTCAGGGAACTGCTTGGCCAGTCCCCGGTAGCCGGCATCGACTTTAGCCTTGACCGCGGGGTATCGGAGAAATCGTCAAGACTTGTGGATCGAGTCAGGTCGGTGTTGATCCAACTCGATCAGTCGGCGGCTCGCTGCGTTCCGAACCCGGCGGGTTCGGCCCTGTTCGGCGAGGAGGCTGAGAGCCTCAGGTGAGGTGATAATACGTACGACCGAGGCCGTGCGCTGGAACCAGTCGGATGCGGTGGTGAGTTCCTCGGCGGTCCATGGCTCATCCAGCGCAATTGTTCTGAGCAGGGTCCACTCGCGCAGCCGGCGGGCGAGGAAGGGCCGGTCCCCTATTGCCAGGGACAAGGTTTGGGCCCAAGCGATGAACGCTGGGTCGGTCAGCAGGTGGGCTGCCCGACGTTCAAGGTGGCGGTTGACCGCGGCCTCCACCATCGACACGTCCGGATCATCCAGGACGGTGGCCACGAGGGCGGCCTCGTCCGCCTCGGAGACATCTTCCAGATCCTGCAGGCAACTGAGGTAGCGGAGGTAATCGGGGGGATCCTCGTCGAAGGGCTGGTCGGTCATGCGGCGAGCCCTTCCGGTCACTCCGCGAGCTGGCCACGTTCGAAGCGGGCCCCGGCGCGGACCAGGGCGACCAGGTGTGGTGCGTTCACGGCCCGCCAGCGGGCTTGCGCGGACTCGATGAGCTTGAAGACCATGGCCAGTCTCGCGGCGCGGGAGCCAGCCCCCTTGGTGACCTTGGTGCGGAGCCGGACGGTGGCGAAGGTCGACTCGATCGGGTTGGTGGTGCGCAGATGGATCCAGTGCTCAGCTGGGAAGTCGAAGAACGCCAGCAGCTCGTCCTCATCGTCCGTGATCCGTTTGACAACTTTGGGGTACTTAGCCCCGTATGCCCGCTCGAAGCCGCGGACGGCTTTGGCCGCGTGGTCCTTGTCCTCGGCGTTGTAGATCTCCTGCAGGGCCCGCTTGGCAGCGGGCTGGGCGGACTTCGGAAGAGCGTCGAGCACGTTGGCGGTTTTGTGGACCCAGCACCTCTGATGACGGGTTTCGGGAAACACCTCGTTCAGCGCGTTCCAGAAGCCGAGCGCGCCGTCGCCGACGGCCAGGACCGGAGCCCGGATGCCCCGGCGAGCACAATCCCGCAACAGCCCCGCCCACACCTCGGACGACTCGCGGTATCCGTCGGCCATGGCGATCAGTTCCTTCGTGCCATCGGCGCGCACGCCCATCAGGACCAGCACCGCGGCTTTCGCCTCCTCCAGGCGGATGCGCAGGTGGACACCGTCCGCCCAGACGTAGACGTAGTCCGTGGCGGACAGGTCACGGTCCTGGAACGCGGTGTGGTCGGCCTGCCACTGCACGGTCAGCCGGGTCACCGTCGCGGGCGACAGGCCGGCCGACGAGCCGAGGAACTGCTCCAGCGCGGGCACGAAGTCCCCCGATGACAGTCCGTGGAGGTAGAGCAACGGCAGGACTTCGCTGATCTTCGGGGACTTCCGGCACCACGGCGGCAGAATCGCCGAGGAGAACCGCTTGCGCTCCCCGGTGGCGTCGTCGACGCGCTTGTCGTTCACTCGCGGAGCCCTGACCTCGACCGCCCCGGCGACCGTGGTGACCTTCCGCGGCTGGTGGTAGCCGTTACGCACGGCCAGGCGGCGACCGTCACCATCGCGCTGGTCAGCCAACTCGACTATGTATTCGTTGACTTCCGCTTCCAACGCGGCGGCCAGCATCCGCCGAGCGCCCTCACGGACGATCTCATCGAGCAAGGAGCCGTCTCGCGTGGAGGCGTCGTCATTCACTACGGTGAGCACAGGCGTGCCTTCCCGACCGACGCACCAACGTCGGCCTACTCGATGACCGTCAAGAGGATCATTCGGGAAGGTACGCCCTTCGCGCGTCTCCCCGACACTGATCCACAGGTCTTGAGCATTGCTCGTACTGAAGGCCGGTGAAGACTGGATGGGACAAGGCCCTGCGACCAAGGTATTGCCTCACATCGACATCCAACCCGCACAGCCCCCTTTACGTCACGGCGCTCAGAAGGTGTCGAGCGCTCCCACGGCCACACAGATGTGACCCGGTCCGCCCCCCGATCGTCTCCCGGCGCACCACCAGGAGAGCACCCCCTCCATGTCGCGCGTATGCATGCCCAGGTTGTGTTCGACGCACAGGGGCCACGCCTGCCACAGGCGCTCAGCGACGGTTTCCTGCGCGGCCTCGGCGACGATCGCCAAGGCATGAGCAGAGTCTTCTGCCGTCTTCGGGTACAAATGACTGCCGTGCCACTCGCCGTTGGCCAGGGCAACGTAGACATACTCCGGCTCGCCCGCCTCGTAGGAAGGCTGGGCCAGCAGTTGCAGAGGGCCCTGCTCAGGAAGAGTCACGGCCAAGTCCTGGTTGAGGACCGCGAGAGCCTCGTCCCACAAGGGGTACTCGCCCCGCGGTACCCGACGGACTTCGGGTTGATCGAAGAACGCATGCATAAGGCCCATCCTCCGCTACGGACGCCCG
The DNA here is from genome assembly GCF_040605575.1 of Streptomyces sp. NPDC005566. Classification (NCBI taxonomy): domain Bacteria; kingdom Bacillati; phylum Actinomycetota; class Actinomycetes; order Kitasatosporales; family Streptomycetaceae; genus Streptomyces; species Streptomyces sp. NPDC005566. Next base: position 72,905 of record NZ_JBEXDB010000015.1, read on the forward strand.
ACCCCAATCGCGCACAACGTCGTTAGACGGCGGTGGTTCCTCAACCGGGCGAGGGTCCGCGCGACGACCCAGCGCCGGGGTATGACCTTGAAGCCCTTTTGGCCTGGGTCGCCGCCGGGTGACTTCGACGTCGATGCTCAGGGGGCGCCATGGCCGATGACTTTGGTGCGGTAGCCGGTGTCGGCCCAGGCTTTCGTGACGCAAGGCAGGTCGGGGCGGCAAGTCCCCGCGCCGCCCGGCCGTCACCACGATCGCCAGGGCTTGCTGCTGCTCGACGGATGGGCCCGTACTTCGCGGGTTACCGTTCAGGTCTTGTGACCAGGCCCGACCGGCTACGGGGCTGCCTCGCGCAAAAGGGCAAGGAGAGCGTGTGCCTGTGGGGCGCCCGCGTCGAAATACTGCGTGGTCAGTGCGGGTGGCACGGCAGTTCCATGCATACGGACTTCATGGCAGCTGAAGCAGAACGCCGCCTCGAAAAGCGCCAGGTCGAGAGTGTCCGCGTACGCCCGGACGCTCCAGCCCGGCGAGAAGCCGCAACGGTGCTGCTCGCTGACGGGCAAGCTCTCGATCAAGGCCAGGGCGTCGGCTGCCTCGCTCCCGATCCAGTGGGCGCCCGCCCTGCCGGGATACGGGGCGCCCCGGTTTGTCGGGAGGCCGGAGATCCTTACGACCTCCAGCAACACAGCGGTGGCTACGGCATCGGCGGGGAGCTGCATGTGCGTAGTCTGCCCTCCCTCGCCCAGCACCGGGGCGGTGCACCTGCCGAAAACCGACGCCAGAGCATGGAGGTCGGTGGAGTCCGGCCCATGCCCTGATCCGGTTGTTGCGGGCAGCCCGGCCGCGGCGCTGGAACGGTCGGCGGCCGAACTCGGTGTCGATCTCGCAGTGGTACCCGGCGATCTCGGCCCACTCGTTTTGGCTGGCACCGCCTCATCGGCCCCCTGAGTGCAAGCGGCTGTCCGGTCGCATCGGGGCCGAGCGCCGTTGGTTCGGTGTCAAAGGCTGGAGTCGCGGAGACGAAGTCACTGCCGGCGCCGCCCGACTTGGCGGATGGCGTCAGGGCCGGAGCGGCGTGGGGGCGGGGCAGGGGGATGCGAGAGCTATGGGCGGAGCTTCGTTTCGGCGCTCCAACAGACACGCCGAAGCTCACGAACCCGGGCCGTCCGCGGTGGTGGGACCTCCGTTTGTGCCCTCCTTCAACCCGATCAACTGTTTCCGGTCATGCCTCTGTCGTCTGGCTGATTCCAATGCAATGCTGATCGCGCGGAACCCGGTCATCCCCCCGAGAATCGGGCTCCCGCAACGGCCCCGCCTGCGCGCGCTTCGGCAAAGGCGGGGCCTGCCGCCCCTCCCGGCCTCCCTACGGGAGGGTAGCTGCACGTCGAATTGACCCCAGGCAAGATGCTGTTCACGCCATCGGCGCAGAACGTCGACGTCGCGATAGTCGGTGACACCAAACTGCCGTTCCGAGGCGACTACGGCGTTCAGGCACCCGTACGACCCGCATGGTCTGGGTTGAATGAGTCAGCGGGAACAGACAAGCAGCTTGGATGGCCCGGGGCGCATCACCTCTCCCGACGGGGTAGCGCTGTTGCGTGTTACGCCGGGCTCCAGCTCACTCTCGGTCCGGCACCCGAGTGCGCGTAAGCACCGGCGTCATGCCGTCACCCCGGGCGCAGCACATCGTGCTGGGCCACCGTAGCGAAGTCCCTCGTCGCCCGGCAGAAACCGCCGTGCGTCGCCCTGCGCCAGGTCCCGGCCGGACTCTCACTCCACGTCGTCTCGGGGCAGCGCAAGTTCCCGCTCAGTGGCGAGCACCCGGCTACCCTCCCCTCTGCTCCAAGGCCCGAGGGTCGGCAATGGCCAGCAACGCCCGGCATGCGCCTCAGCGACCCTGCGCACGGTCCTGTCGGCGCAGGTTGATCTCTTCCCACGTGGAGTTGGGCAGTTCAGCGTCGTGTGACCCGTGGGCGGGAATCCGGTCATCGAGGGCGAGGGCCGCGAGCAGGACGAGGCCGTCAGCGGTGGTGGGCTGGCAGGTGTCCTGGTAAAGGATCTCGTTGTAGGAGTCGGACTGCTTTCAGAGCTACCACTGTCGCCGAGCGTCACCGCGCCGGGACCTGGCCGGCCACCCCGCCATACGCCGATCCCGGCAGCGAGGCCCGGGCCCGTAGCACGGTCCAGAGCCGCGCTCCAGATCTACTGACCCGCTGGTCGGCCGAAAGCCCTGCGGTTCGCCTCGCCCTCACCGGCCTCGCCGTCGTCTTCCCGACGGACCGCACCCTGCCCGCCCTGACACCGCGCCTGCAGACCTTCGCGCTCACCGACGCCTACTGGAGAAGAACCGCGCGTGGAGCGCCGACGCGTCCACGAGCCCTCTGCCTCCTCGGCCAGATGCTGACCAACGTCGGAGCCGAAATCACCCAGCCAAGCGCGGGCAGTGACGCCCCACGGGCACGACAAGCGACGCACCGCTCATCGCTCACGCTGCCATGTCTCGTGAACATTCACGGGCCTCAAGATCCGCGACTGCTGCCCGAACCAGCGGACGAACGCTGCCCACGACCCGTGGATGGAGCCGGGTTCCGTCGCGGCGATGAGTCTGTGGGCATCCGCGGGTCTATCTCTTGGGGGAGACAATCGATTCATCGGGAGTAAGTCATGGGCTCCATCCACATCGAATTGTTCGCGACCCTCGACCTCGTCGGGCAGGCGCCCGGCGGCCCCGACGAGGACCCGGTGGGGTTCCCGTTCGGTGGCTGGCAGGCGCCCCTGCTGGACGAGGTCGCCGGGGCACAGGTCGGTGCCGCGTACGAGGGCACGGACGCCCTCCTGCTCGGCTGGCGGACGTACGAGATCTTCGCCGCCTACTGGCCTCACCAGGAGGGCGGCGAGGACAACGAGATCGCCGCACTCTTCAACAGCGTCCCGAAGTACGTGGCCTCTCGCGGCAGGCCCGACCTCTCGTGGGCCGGGTCCACGCAGCTCGGCCCGGACCTCGCCGACTCCGTGCGCGAGATCCGTGACCGGCACGAGCACGTGAAAGTCGTCGGAAGCCTCAACCTCGTGCAGAGCCTCCTGCGCGAGAAGCTCTTCGACCGTCTCGACCTCTGGCTGCATCCGATCGTGCTCGGCGTCGGGAAGAAGGTGTTCGAGGACGGCGCGGTGCCCACCAACGTCACGCTCCTCGCACCTCCGGTGGCCGGCCCGAAGGGCACCGTGTACCTGCGCTACGGGCTCGCCGACGGCACTCCCGCGACGGGGGACATGAGCGCACCCGATCGCGGTGCCGGAAGCGACGGCTGACGCCGGTCCGCGCTCAGCAGGTTTCCGATGCGAAAAGAGCACCTGGGTGCCGGGCGTGGTCCCGTGGGTTCTTCACCTGGCCGGCCGGCTCGAGCGCTTGCATCCAGTACCTGGGTACGGGTCTACCGTCGGAGGTGTTACCGGCCGCGGAACGCGATGACGGGAGCGAGTGCGATGAGCGATTCGGCGTGGGTGCCGCAGTCATGCACGCTGCCTACTGAGGAGCGGCCTCTGCGGGTCGCGGAATGGGATGCGCTGTTCTCCGAAAGGCTGGCCCTGATGACAAGGACCGGGCCGCTGCGTTTGCGCCTGGACATGATTGGGGGTCCGGGTGTCGAGGAGCAGGTGCGGGACCTCGTGCAGCGGGAAAGCGGATGCTGCTCGTTCTTCGCCTTCACTCTCACCCCCGGCAAGGACCTGATCGGTCTGGACATCTCGGTGGACCCGGTGCACGAGGCGGTTCTGGGCCCTCGCCGCGCGGGCCGCTTCCTCCGAGGGCTCGCGGTGAGTACGGGCTGCGCATCGGGCCGGTAGCCGAGGTGGCCGGCGCATGCAGAGGCTGCGAGGAAGTCACGGAGCTGTTGGAGTCCGGCAAGTTGCCGGCACGGCCACCCGGTCGCAGGGCTGCAGGAGCGTGCTGCGGCCGAGGTCGCCTCGAAGATCGCCGTTCTGGCCACCGTCCGTACCGCCCTGGTCACGGCCGTCGAGGCAGGCTGCGACGACCTGACCGTCTGCGGCCGGAGCCCGTGCTGTCCTCGGCAACGCGCTGTGTCCCCGGTACCTGGGTGCCGCGGGACAGGGGGGTACGCCCGCGCGGTGGGTCAGGAGGCGACGAAGCGCGCGATCTGGCCCAGTACGACCGTGTCCGCCAGGAACCCGATGTGGGTCTGGCAGACCACGTTGTTGTTCGTCGCGCCGCTCAGCCGCGTGCTGGTGTACGGGAGGATGATGCCGTCGCACGCGGAGTACCAGCTCGCGTACCTGGTGTCACCCGGCGTCTCGTCGCCCGCGGTGATCTGGGAGATGAACGAGGATCCCGGGTACATCTGCTGGCAGGTCGGGTAGATCAGGCAAGCGCCGGCGTATGTGGTCCCGTGGTTCGCGCCCGCGATCGAGGCGAGGTGGCTGACGCTGGCGTTGCCGCCCAGCACCTTCAGGTAGTACTGGCTGACGAGGCCGCCCATCGAGTGATTGACGATCGCGACCTTGCTCGCGCCGGTCCGGGACTTCACGTTGTTGACGAAGGAGGCCAGGCCCTGGGCGTTGCTGATGTTGTTTCCGTAGGAGTTGTACTCGTAGGCGAAGAGCTTGGAGCTGGACCAGCCGTTGAGCTGGAAGACGCTCATGGCGGTGGCCCAGTTGGAAGCGCTGCCGGTGTACCCATGCACGAAGACGACCGGGGTGCCGGTCGAGAGCGGCTGAGCGGCGGTGGCAGCGGCCCGTGATGCCGCAGGGGCGGTCGCTGTCTGGGCCGCGCCTGCCGTCGACGCCGAGGAGAGCACGGTGAACGCGACCATGGCGGACGCGAGGACGCCGAGAAGCCGGCGGGGTGAACGACGACGCATGGAGCACTCCTGTTGGGGATGCGGGGATAGGGTGCCTGACCCGACAAGAGTCGGGGTGCGCGGCACTGGCGCCATCGGCGAATTCACCGGTGTTCGCCGATGATCACGGTCCGCATGCCTGGTGGGGTTGCGCGGCTGCGTGGACTGCTCCTGAGGCGTACGACCTGCCCGGTTGTGCTGCCGCGATGTCGCTCTCCGGCCCGGCCCGCCGGGGCAGCCCTCGCTTCTCCCGCCCCGGCGTCCGTGAGCGCATACTGGCCTCATGGACGCGTCCACGGGCGGCGTACCCGGCCTGCGGGAGCGGCTGGGCAGCGCTGTCTTCGCCCGGGTCGCCGGTCCCGCAGGGCCGGAGAACCGCGCCCGCATACACGGGACACCCGGCCCACGCTGGTTCGGTCCCCACCGGCCGATTCGCATCGTCCACGGCGATGCGTCCATGTTCATCGGTGGACTCCGGGCACTCCTGCTCCAGTCACTGCACCCGTTGGCGATGGCTGCTGTGGAGGCCCACTCCGGTTACCGCGGCGATCCCTGGGGACGGCTCCAGCGCACCAGTACCTTTCTCGCCGTCACCACGTACGGGACAGCGGAACACGCACAGCAGGCGGTCGACCGGGTGCGGGCCATTCATGGCCAGGTGCACGGAACGGCTCCGTCCGGAGAGCCTTACGACGCCGCCGACCCGCATCTCCTCGGCTGGGTGCACGTGGCTGAGGTCGACAGCTTCCTGCTCGCCCACCGGCGCTACGGGGCCGAACCGCTCGATACCGCCGGATACGACGGCTACGTCGCCGACACGGCACGAGTGGCGAAAGCACTCGGCGTCACCGATCCTCCGCGCAATCGGAAGGAACTCGTCGCCCGCCTCGCCGCCTACCGTGGGGAACTGCGCCCGACAGAGGAGGCACGCGAGGCAGCACGCTTCATTCTGCTGCACCCGCCCCTGCCCTGGGTCGCCCGCGTGCCCTACGCCGTTCTCGCCGCGAACGCCGTCGCTGCCCTCCCCCCGTGGGCGCGTGCCTCGCTGGACCTACCTCGGCTGCCCCGCATGGCCGAAGCCGGTGTGACCCCGACCGGGCGCGCACTGACCGCCGCGATCCGCTGGGCCATGGCTCCACCACGCCGTCCGTCGTGATCGGTCAGCAGTACCCGAGCTGTCCCTGCCCGGTTGAGCGTGGCACGACCACTGGCGCCTGACCGAGGCCGTCAGTACCACCGCACGCCTGTGCCCGGACCCCGGCGTCCCGGAGGTCGCACGAGGTGTCGCACCGCCATGACACCCGTTCGATGGGGCCGGTCGGGTGAGCATCAACCGGACATCCCGTCAAACGGGGCAGGCATCAGCGCATCCGCACAAAGGCACTCGCCAGAAGAACTGGCGTGCAGGTGACCGAGAGTGAGTAGGGGTTGTGCATGCTGGGACTACGGCCCACCGCGGCCGAACCGATCGGTCCCGTCGACGGTCCGCTGACAGCCCTCGACGCCATCCAGGCGCTCGAGACGGAGCTTGAGCACGTCCTCGACGAAAGTCTGCGCCGGGCCCGCGAGGTGGATCCGGTGTTCGCCCGTGACGTCGCCGACCGCGTCGCAGCGTTCGTCCGGCACGGCGGAAAGCGGCTGCGTACGGCGTTCGCGTGGTGCGGGTGGCGGGCGGCGGGCGGCTCGGGTGACGCCTCGGCGGTACTGCGCACGGGCGCCGCCCTCGAATTGGTCCAGGCATGCGCTCTCGTACACGACGACGTGATGGACGGATCACCGCTGCGCCGAGGCGCTCCGGCGATGCACGTCGATCTCGCCCGTCTGCACCTGGAGGCGCGTATGACGGGCACGCCCGAAGCGTTCGCGACCGCCGCGGCCGTGCTCGCCGGCGATCTGGCGTTGGTCTGGGCCGACGACCTGCTGACGGAGACCGCGCTCGGCTCGCCGCACGGCCCTCGGCTGTACCGCGAGTGGCGCGCGATGCGCGCCGAGATGGTCGCCGGACAGTACCGGGACATCCACGCGCAGGCGGCCGGGTCGTGCGGTCTCGACGAGGCGGTGACCATCGCCACGCTCAAGAGCGCCCTGTACACGGTCGAACGCCCCCTGGCGCTCGGCGCGTCGCTGGCCGACGCCGACGAGCACACCGTGGACGCGCTGCGCTCGGCCGGACGGTGCGCGGGGCTGGCCTTCCAACTCCGCGACGACCTCCTCGGGGCTTTCGGCGACCCGGCGCTGACGGGCAAGCCGGCCGGCGACGACCTGCGGACGCACAAGCTGACCTACCTGCTCGCCATGGGCCTCAGGCTCGCCGAGGCCTCCGGCGACGAGGAGGCTGCCGACGTGCTCGCCATCCGAGCGGTCTCACGGTCGGACGCCACCGTGGAGCGGATGCGGGACGCGCTGGAGCGGAACGGGGCCCAGGCCGTCGTCGAGTCCAGGATCGCGGAGCTGGCGGCCACGAGCCTGCGGCACTTCACGACAACCGGCGCGGACCTGGCAGTACGGCGGGAGTTCACGGCGCTGGTCGAACGGGCCTCGGGTGTCACCCTGGACGACGCCGGGGAGGCGGCGTGAGGACCGTACCGGGTCCGACGGACCATGTCGTCGTCGTGGGCGCCGGGCTTTCCGGTCTCGCCTGTGCCCTCCACCTGCTGGGCGCCGGCCGACGAGTGACGGTGGTCGAACGGGACGGCGGCCCGGGCGGCCGGGCGGGCCGCGTTCGTCTCGGTGGCTACGAAGTGGACACCGGCCCCACGGTGCTGACCATGCCTCACCTTGCGGACGAGGCATTCGCCGCCGTCGGCGACAGCCTCGCGGGCCACGTCGAGCTGGTGGCTCTGCACCCGGCCTACCGGGCGTGCTTCGCGGACGGCACGTCGCTCGACGTCCACACCGACGGCGAGGCGATGGAGGAGGAGGTCCGGCGATTCGCCGGACCGTCCGAAGCGGCCGGCTACCGCGGACTTCGGGAGTGGCTGGAGCGGCTCTACCGGGTCCAGATGCGACGTTTCATCGACACGAACTTCGACTCGCCCTTTCAGCTCCTGCACCCGGACCTGGCCCGTCTGGCGGCGCTGGGGGGCTTCGGACGGCTGGACAGACGCATCGGGCGTTTCCTCTCCGACGCCCGCCTGCGTCGAGTGTTCTCCTTCCAGTCCCTGTACGCCGGAGTCGCTCCGGCCAAGGCACTCGCGGCCTATGCGGTGATCGCCTACATGGACACCGTGGCCGGCGTCTGGTTCCCCAAGGGCGGTATGCACGCGCTGCCCCGCGGCATGGCGAACGCGGCGGCCGACGCGGGTGCGGACTTCCGCTGGTCGGCAGAGGCGACCGAACTGGAGCGCTCGGCCGGCCGGGTGCGTGCCGTACGTCTGGCGTCGGGCGAACGGATCGCCTGCGACGCGGTGGTGTTGACCTGTGAGTTGCCCACCGCCCACGGTCTGGTGGGGCGCGCCCCTCGACGCCCTGTGCGGCTGCGCCACTCACCGTCCGCCGTGGTCCTGCACGCGGGAACCGACCGTACCTGGCCCGGCCTCGCCCACCACACCCTCTCGTTCGGCGGGGCCTGGGAGCGCACCTTCGAAGAACTGACCCGTTCGGGGCAGCTGATGAGCGACCCGTCCCTGCTGATCACTCGGCCGACGGCGCACGACCCATCCTTGGCACCGCAGGGAAGGCACCTCCACTACGTGTTGGCGCCCTGCCCCAACACCGACGTCGGCCCCTCCCCCGCGGCCTGGCGGGACCTGGGACCGCGCTACCGCGACCACCTCGTCGCCGAACTGGAGCGGCGTGGCCTGAACGGCTTCGCGGACAGCATCCAGGAGGAACTGCTGGTGACGCCGCTGGACTGGGCTGCGCAAGGGCATACGGCGGGCAGCCCGTTCTCCGTCTCCCACACCTTCGCCCAGACCGGCCCGTTCCGCCCGCGCAATCTCGTGCGCGGCCTCGAGAACGTCGTGTTGAGCGGCTGCGGTACAACCCCCGGCGTCGGCGTGCCGACCGTTCTCCTCAGCGGCAAACTCGCCGCCGCGCGCGTCACCGGCGGCGTCCGCAGCGGCCCCCTCCGTACCCGACCGGCACCGCGGGTCACGCGCGTGGCGGCGGCCCCGACCGAGGAGGACGCCCATGACCCGTCGTGAACTGGACGCCGCCGGGATCACCGACCCCGCCCTGCGCGCCGCCTACACCCGATGCAGGCGGCTCAACGCCTGCCACGGCAGGACCTACTTCCTGGCTACCCGCCTGCTCCCGGTGGAACGCCGCTCCGCGGTGCACGCGCTGTACGGGTTCGCCCGCTGGGCGGACGACATCGTGGACGACCTCGACCGGTCCCGGACGCCTGAGGAGCGGGACCAGCAGCTGCGACGCCTGGAGGGCGACCTCGCACACGGGCTGCTCACCGGCGCCGGGAACGAGCCCGTGGTCCGGGCCGTGGCGGACTCCGCCGACCGTTACGGCATCGACCACACGCTGTTCGTCGACTTCCTCGCTTCGATGCGCAGCGACCTGCACGTCACGGACTATCCGACCTACGCCGATCTGAGGTACTACATGCACGGATCGGCCGCGGTGATCGGACTGCAGATGCTGCCCGTACTCGGCACGGTCGCCCCGCGCGAGGAGGCCGAGCCGCACGCCGCGGCCCTCGGCGTCGCCTTTCAGCTGACCAACTTCCTGCGCGACGTCGGCGAAGACCTGGACCGGGGCCGGGTGTACCTGCCGGTGGACCTGCTCGCCGCCCACGGCGTGGACCGGCGGCTGCTGGAGTGGAGCCGCCGCACGGGTCGCGGCGACCCGCGGATCCGTGCGGCGCTCATCGCCGCCGAGGCCATGACCAGGGACGTGTACCGGTCGGCGGAACCGGGCATCGCCATGCTCGACCCGCGGGTTCGCCCCTGCATCCGTACCGCGTTCACGCTGTACAGCGGCATCCTCGACGCGATCGCGGACCAGGGGTACACGGTGCTGCACCGCCGTGCGGTGGTGTCGCGCGGGCGCCGTGCGGTCACGGCCGCCGTGGGGGTCGTACACATCGCGGGGGCTCGGTGGCGCGCCCGCACCGCGCAACGGGCGCTCAGGGCGGGTGGCACGGCACTGCAGATGAAGGGACCCGTGCAGTGAGCGACCGAGCGGACCGGACCGGTTGGACACCGCCTCTGCGGCGACGCCGCCGCGCGGGCTGGGCGACACAGACACCGACGTGGCGTCAGGCACGCCCGGCGCTCATCGCCGACGCGCTCGAGCGGGCTTCTGCCCGTCCCTCCGGAAACTGGTTCGTCGTCGGGGCCTCCCGGGACGTGCGCACCGGTGGCCGCCCGTGCGGCAGGACGGTGGGCGGTGTCGAGGTCGTGCTGTGGCGGTCCGACACGGGTGAGCTGCACGCGGGGCCGGGCGCCTGTCCGCACCTCGGTGCCCCTCTGCGTGACAGCCGGGTGGTGTGCGGCACTCTGGTGTGCCACTGGCACGGACTGGCCCTGGACGGTCGGCCGTTCGCCGGCTGGGATCCGTACCCGGTCCATGACGACGGGGTTCTGGTGTGGGTCCGGCTGGACGCTGTCGGGGGCGAGGAGCCCTCGGATCGTCCCGTGGTGCCGGTCCGGCCTGCGGCGGGCAGCGGGTTGGATGCCGTGTTCACGGTGGTGGGGCGGTGCGAACCGCAGGACGTGGTCGCCAACCGGCTCGACCCGTGGCACGGTTCGTGGTTCCATCCGTACTCGTTCGTCGACCTGACAGTGGACAGGGAACCGCAGGGCGGGGATGACGACGCCTTCGTCGTCGGCGTCTCCTTCCGAGTGACGAAAAGTCTGGTGGTCCCTGTCCGTGCGGAGTTCACGGCACCCGATCCGCGCACGGTCGTCATGCGCATCACCGGGGGTGAGGGTGCCACGTCCGTGGTGGAGACCCATGCCACGCCGCTGTCCCGCACGGCGGACGCGCGGCCGCGAACAGCCGTGATCGAGGCGGTCGTCGCCGCCTCGGACCGGCGGGGTTTCGCACTGGCACGGGCTGCCGCACCGGCGCTGCGCCCACTGATGCGCCGTACGGCGGGCCGACTGTGGCGCGACGACCTGGCCTACGCGGAGCGGCGCTGGAGTCTGCGCAGCAGCGGACGGTTCCCGGGGTGACCGCGGCTGAGGGTACGCCTGGGCGTCACCGACTTCGGCTTGCAGGCGTGGTGTTGTGTACGCGCGCCCGGCCTGCGCCGGGACGCCTCGTGCACGTCAGCGTGTCCCGACGGTGCCGAGGGCTCGCAGCAGAGGTGAACGGCCCGTCCGGGGTACCGTCCACAGTGTCTGCCCCCGGACGCCCCAGCCTGCGAGCAGGACGCCGGCTGCCAGGAATCCGGTGGTGGCGGCGCGTTCCATCAGAGCCACGGGCAGGTCGCAGCGGATCGCGTCACCGGCCAGCGTCACCTGGGGATGGGGCGTCGACACGGTGGGCCGCCGGGAGTACGAGCCGACCGTGAAGAGGGGGCAGTCGGAGTTCCATTCGTGCCGTGCGTCCACGATCCGCGCTTGCCGTGTCTCGGGGTAGACCTGGTGCAGGCTGTCGACAAGGCGGTTCTGCACCGTCTCCGGTTCGGCTCCGGCGGCGACCGCGTAGGCGTGCAGCTCCACCACCGAGCCGCCGGTGCGCGCGGCCCAGCGGGCGGCCTCGCCCTCGTAGCGTTCCAGGACACTGATGTTGTCGAGGCCGTCGTATCCGCTGGTGCCGAGGAACCCGGCGCGGTCGCAGCGGACCGGCCGGTCGAGCCAGAGGCGGGAGACGAGGTAGGCAGGGGCGGTGCGCAGGGCGGCGATGTCGTCGCGCCACAGGGGGGTGCCCAGGCCGGGTGACGCCGCGACGACCCCGCGCAGTGCCCCGGGGTCGAGGGCGAGAACCACCGCGTCGTACCTTTCCAGCGCGGCGTCGGTCCGCACGTCCACTCCCCCGCCGTCGCACGGGTTGACGCCGCGCACCGGTGTGCCGGTGCGCACATCCGTCCCGTGACGCTGGAGGTAGTCGCCGAGCGGCTCCCACAGGGCCTGGGGGAAGGGCTCGTTCGGCACATCGAACAGCAGGCCCTCGGAGGAGCCGAGAAAGTAGATGTGGAACATCAGCAGCAGTTCCGCTGCGGACAGTTCACGTGGATCGGCGAAGAAGCTGCGTGAGAACACCTCGAATGCGAGGTGGTGCGCGGCTTCGGGAAACCGGACGCGTTCCAGAAAGCCGGTCGCGCTGGCCGAGTCGAAGCGTTCGTAGACCTCGGGCACGCGGACGTCGAGGAGTGGCAGCGCCGCCCGGGCGTCCATGGCGGCGAGATCGCGCCAGCCGAAGGTGGGGCTCAGGGCGACGAACCCGAGCGCACTGAGCGGGGGCGTACGGGGGATGCGGGCGAAGCTGTCGATCAGCCCGCTGCTGTGTCGCAGCGGGTAGTCCGGCAGCGGACGGAGACGGTCGAGTCCGGGGTCGGTCCGCCGCAACAATCCACGCAGGTTGTAGTACTGCCGGAAGAAGGCGTGGAAGCCGCGGCTCATGGTCGCCTCGGAACCGTCTGCGAGGCTGGTGCGCCAGCCCGCGAGACGGCCACCGAGCCTCTCCTCCCGTTCGTAGAGGGTGACTCGGGCGCCTCGTTCGGCGAGCAGGGTGGCTGCGGCGAGACCTGCGATGCCGCCACCGATCACGGCGACGCCGGGAGCATCCGCACGTGCGAAGCCGTCCCGGCCCGGGACGGGCAGGAGCATCTCGGCCTTGCGGTCCCGGCCTCTCCGGGCAGCACGCGGCAGGGCGCTCATCGGGCGTACTCCGCTGTCGCGAGGGCACCGTTGCGGGCGAGGAAGGTGTGCACGATGCCGGTCTGCCATCCAGCGACAGGGGCGGCGCGCACGCCCGTGAATCCTGCGGCCGTGAGACGGGCGGTGAAGGCAGGGGCGGTGTCGAAGTCGAGAACGCTTCGCCACAGGTGCTGGTAGAGGGTGCGGTCGCCGCTGAGCGTGCCCACGGGAATGATCACCCCTTGGCACACGGTCGTCCACAGGGCACGGTGGGCGGCCGAGCCGCTGAGGCTGTATTCGTGAACGGCGAGCCGGCCGCCCGGTCGCAGCAGGGACCGGACGGCTGTCAGGACGCCGTCCGGGTCGGAGACGTTGCGGAACAGGTAGGCGGCGAACACCGCGTCGTAGGTCCGCTCTCCGTTCGTGGCCACTTCTTCGGCTGTCCGGTGCTCGAAGTGCACCCGGGCCGGCCACGGCTTGGCCATGGCGCGCCCCAGCATCCCCGACGAGGCGTCAACGGCCGTGATCCGGGCGCGGGGCGCGGCCCGCATGAGGGCCCGGGTGGAGGCGCCCGTGCCGCAGCCGAGGTCGAGGACGTGCAGACCTGCCCCGGCGCGGGGCAGGCGGAGACGTCGGGCGGAGCGCAGGAGATCGGTGCGGTAACCGGGGTTGAGGGCCGTGAGGAGGTCGTAGGTGTGCGACGCGTGGTCGAAGGCGCGTGCCAGGTCGTGGTCCCGCAGCAGGGTCATCGGCGGTTGCCTCCGGATCGGGGGGCGGGGTGGGAACGGCGGGGCAGGAAAGGCAGTTCGACGGCGGTTCGGAGCATGGGGCCGATGGGGGTGCGCAAGCCGATGCCCCATTCCTCCCAGGGCGAGGTGGCACCGTCGAGGAAACGCAGCAGCCGTTCCGGCGGGATGCGGCGGAACAGGCCGGTGAAGAAGTCGGGACCGTCGATCCGCCCGGTGTCCAGCGCCCGCAGCAGTACGGCGTCCATGGCCAGGGCCCGCCGTCCGTGGGGCGGCGGCACGATGGCTCGTCCGTCGCGGAGGGCGGCGGCGACGGCGCGGCTCTGCCGCTGGACGGCGGCGAAGGTGTAGCCGGTCGCCGGGCGGGTGGCGCCGCCCGCGGTCCCGATCCGGTGGACGGCGGGGCCGATCCGGCGGGCGAATCGCCCGTCCGTCATGGGGATGACGCCCTGCTCCGCCGATACCACGGTGAACACACCGAGTTCCAGGATGTCGCGGCTGTAGTGGGCCAGCGCCGTCTCGTACGCGGATGTGGTCAGCGGAGCCCGGGAGAACTCGGTGTACTCGACGAGCGCCCGGTCCGGCGCCAGGGGCAGGACGTAGCCGAAGGCGAGCCCGTGGGCGGGCTGGGGCACGCGGAAGTCCATCAGGTCGGCGACCGTGGGATCGAACCGGTCCGCGTCCGTGTGCACGAGCCATCCGCGGAAGTGCTGCATCAGTTGGGTGCGTGCCGGTGGCAGGTCGCGCCGCGGGCGGGAGTCGAACACGTGGCGGGCGCGGAGTGTGAGCGTCCGGCCGTCCGCGCCCGTGCAGCGGACTTCCGCCCCGTCGACCGTGTTGCGTACCGTGTCGGCCGTCGCGCGCAGGAGGCGTCCTCCGGGGGACAGGGCCAGCCGGGAGTGAACGAGGCGCTCGAACGCCGTGGACCGGAGCATGTGGTAGCGCAGCGGGGACGGGTCGGCGGTGACCTGGCTGCCGTCGGTGGCGTGGATCCGCAGCCGGGACCAGGAGGCGGTGATCGCTTCGTCGAAGTCGCCGGTCCCCTGGTCCCAGTAGCACCAGGTCCGCTCGGGCGGTCGTCGTGGACCGTCAGGTGCTTCCACGAGGGTCATGGTGGGGGAACCTACCGCCGTCAGGCGATGCGCGAGGCTGAGCCCGGACGCGCCGCCGCCGACGATGACCACGTCGGACGTCTCGTCGGGGGCGTCGAAACGTCCGCTCATCGGGCACGCCGTTCGACGACGAAGGTTCCGTCCGGGGTCGTCCGCAACAACTCGGCCTCCGCCTCCATCGCATCGGCGACCGCACCGACGACCTGGTGCGGGTCGCCTCCCGTCGGCATGGCCGGGGCGGTGCCCGCGACCGCCCGGTCGGCGAAGCCGGTGTCAAGGTGTCCGGGCCGGATCTCCAGGACACGGATGCCGGCGGTCCGTGCCTCACGGCGCGCGGCGCCGAGCCAGGCCCTCAATGCGGCCTTGGAGGCGCTGTAGTCGGCCATCCCCGGCTGCGGGCGTTCCGCGACCACGCCGGTGAAGGCGGCGATGACCGATCCGGGAGGCAGGATGCCGAGCGCGGCGCGGAAGAACGCGGCGGGCGCGAGGACATTGACGGCCATCAGGTACTCCGCGACCTCGTCACCGACCTCCGACGCCGGGCCGAAGGCCACCGACCCGAAGACCGTCACCACCGCGTCCAGTCCACCCAGGCCGGCCGCCGCGTCGTGTACGGCTCGGGCGCAGGACGAGGGATCGTACGCGTCGAACAGGACCGTCGGAGCGCCCGGATACGCGGTGGCGGCCCGGGCGAGGCGGGCCGGGTCGCGGCCTGCGAGCGCCGGGCGTGCTCCCCGCCCGGCCAGCTCGGTGGTGAGGGCGCCACCGAGGACACCGGTAGCGCCGGCCACCAGCACGTGCGCGCCGTCAAGGTTCACGTCCGACTCCCGTTCGTTGGGCGAGGTGGGCGGCTTCCGCACCGCAGTGTCCGTTCGGTGGCCCCGCTTCCGGTGGATGCGGAGGCCAGGGTCCGACCGGAGTCAGAGGCGTACCAGATCGCTCATCACCTCCCTGGCGGCCCGCGTGCCCGACGCCATGGCGCCCTGCACCGAGCCGGTGGCGCGATGGTCGCCGCAGACGTACCTGCCCGGGCCGAAACGCGTGGTGCGGCTCATGGGCCAAGGCGGCTCCATGACCGGCAGAGCCCCCTCGACGGTGTACACGGCGACCTGCTGCCAGTCACGCGTGTCGGTGCCGTACAGCTCGGACAAGCGTTGGAGGACCGCGCTGTCCACGCCGGGGCGGTCGCGGCCCAGCACGGAGCTGGAGATCAGTGCGGTGCCTGGCGGCGCGTACGTGGGTGCGACCTCGGTGAGGACGCAGGTGTTGAGCACCGCTCCGCTGCTGTCCACCACGAGGGTCGGCTCCGCCAGCGGTGTTCCCTCGGCAGCGTGGTAGTAGGTGGTGACCGTACGGCCGTCCGGCACGGCCGAACCCGGCATCAGTCGGGCCGCGGAGACGGCGTCCGTCGCCACGACGACGGACGCGGCAGACAGTTCACGGCCGTCCGCCAGGAGCACCCCTGATGCGGTGACCGCGGCGACGGGTGTCTCCAGCCGCAGGACGCCGTCGGGCAGGCCACGGGCCAGCTGGGCGGGCACGGCACCGATGCCGTCCGCGGGCAGACAGAGCGTTCCTCTGACCATGCTCCGCCAGACCAGGTGGAAGAAGCGGGCGGAGGTCTCCAGCCGGTCCTCCAGGAACACACCGGCCAGGAAGGGCCTCAGGATCTCCGTGACCGCCTCGTCCGACAGCCCGGCGCGGGACAGGGTGGCGGCGGTGGAGCGGTCCGGACGTCGCTTGAGGGGGCCGACGGGGAGGGCTGCGTCCCGCACGGTGAGGGCCGCCATGGCTGCCAGGTCCCGGGCCGTCAGAGCCCGCCCGGGGAGGAGTGCACCCGCTTTCCTCGGCTGCCGGGTCGGATCGGCGAGGCGGACAGGCCCCTTCGACGTGTGCGCGATGATCCCCGGGGTGAAGGGCCTCAGCCGCAGGCTCCGCAGATCCAGGCGTCGCTTCACCTGAGGATAGGACGTGTTGAACACCTGGAACCCGCGGTCCAGAAGGAACCCGTCCCGCCGGTCGGTGCGCATCCGGCCGCCCACGCCGTCGGACGACTCCAGCAACGCCACCTGCTGACCGGAGCGGCACAGGTCCAGGGCACAGGCCAGGCCGGCCAGGCCCGCGCCGACTACGACGGTGAGCGGAGAGCGACGCTGTTGAGCTGTCATGACCTCTTCCTTCGACGCGAGCTTCTGGCCATCAGGAGCGGCGTTCCGTTCTCCGGTGGGCTTTCAGCGTGTTGGCCGCGCGCCGACCACGGTGAGGGACCCGTCGTCTGCGGCACGTCGAGCACCGGGCGATGATGCGCGGAGGCGCCGGATACTCACGGTGTCCACTCGAACACGTTCCGTCCGGCGAAGCCAGGCGCCACTTCGAGCACGTGCTGACCGGCGACGCCGCATCACCTGCGCACGAGCGACTCCACCTTCATGGCGGCCGCCTCCGTCGGCGCGGACAGCAGGACCTCCAGGACGACGACCGGATGACTGGGCAATGGGGCGGGATCGGTGCTCTGTTGCCGCTTGCTGCAGCTGCGCGGTGATTCCCTGCCGGTCGATCTGCATCTGGTACTCGACAGTGCGCCCTTGCGTGACGCCGGTCTTCCTCGGCCTTGGGCTCGTCCACGGTCGGCGTGAGGGACCGGGACCGGTCGGCTATGAAGTGAGCGGCTCGGTCAGGGCGCAGCCCCGGGCGCACGTGCTGGAGGACTGCGTCGTCCCGAGGAATGGCGGCTCGTTCGAAGGTGAGCGCCGACGACGGCCGTTGGCACGTCACCCACCCGTCCGGCGGACTCGCCCTGTGGGTGCGGCTGACCACCGCCCTCGCCGGCACCGTCGTGGAACGAGCCGGCCGGAACGGGGCCGCCCTCACGTCAGCCCCACGCTTCGCAGCCGACGCCGCCCTCGGCGCGTGCCCTGCACCCCACCCAGCCACGTACTCGACGAAGATCGCCGCCCCGTTCTCGACGACGCCCGCCGAGACGGAGCACAGTGACTCCTCACGAGCCACCCCCTCCGCACGAACCTCGGCCGCAGGACGCACTCGCCGACTGCGACGGGCGACACCCACTCATTCACACCTCTGCGAGGCGATCCGTGCCCGCAGAATGGGCGGGTGAACGAAACCGTGATGACTGCCGCCGTCCTGTTCCGGCACGGAGGTCCGGAGGCACTCGAGCTTCGAGAGGACTGGCCGCTGCCAAGGGTGGGCCCCGGTCACGTGCTCGTGCGCGTAAGTGCGGCAGCAGTCAACAACACTGACGTGTGGACCAGGGAAGGCGCCTATGGGCTGCCTGGCCGCCCTGCGGCGAAGGCCGGCTGGCGCGGAACACTGGACTTCCCCCGCATCCAAGGCGGCGACATCGCGGGCGTCATCAGCGAAACAGCCGAGGACGTGCCCGACGCGTGGGTGGGTCGCCGGGTTCTGGTCGATCCCGCCTTCTACGCGGATGCGCGCGACGACGCTGTGCCCGTCGGGCTGCTCGGCAGCGAAGCGGACGGCGGCTTCGCCTCCTACGTAGCGGTCGCCGCCGATCGTGTCCACGACATGAGTGCCTCCCCGCTCTCGGACCAGGAACTCGCCGCCCTTCCGGTGGCCTACGGCACGGCGATGGGCATGCTGGAACGCTCCCACATCAGGAGCGGGGAGACGGTGCTGGTGACCGGCGCTTCCGGTGGCGTCGGGCTCGCGCTCGTCCAGCTCGCCGCCGCCCGCGGCACACGGGTGGTGGCGCTCACCAGTACGTCCAAAGCCGCCGCACTGCGGGAGGCAGGCGCTGCGGCCGTCGTCTTCCGGGAGGCGGAACCGGCAGAGCTGCAGCACCGACTGAGGGAGTTGGCGCCCGAAGGCCTGGATGCCGTCGCGGACGTGGCCGGCGGACCGTGGCTCGAGCAGCTCCTGCCCGTGCTGCGCGATGGTGCTCGCTGGGTCGTCGCCGGAGCTGTCGCCGGGCCCGTCGTCACCTTCGACCTACGTCGTCTGTACCTGCACAACCTCAGCCTCATCGGCTCCTCGATGCACACCCGAGCCCACTTCGCCTCCTTGGCGGACCTGGCTCGCAGCGGCGCCGTGCGACCACGTATCGCCGGCAACTATCGGCTGACCGAACTCCACGCCGCCCAAGAGGAATTCCGGCGCGGCGCACACGTAGGAAAGATCACCGTCACTCCGTGAGGTTCGTCGGCACCGCCCTGCCGGACCGTCAGTACCTGACCCATATCCCGCTGCGCTCCTCTGCCGACGAAAGAGATCCGCGTGCCCCGGCAGGCTGGTGGACGACCGCAACCGGCATCACCTGCACAAGGGTTCGACAAAACGATCTACCGCCGCCGCAACCAAGTCGAGCGGACTGTCAACCGGCTCAAGAACTTCCGAGCCGTCGCCACGCGTTCGAGCGGCATTCGGCCGCCTTTGGGCAACTCAAGCGTTAGCCAGCGAGGCGTGGATCCGCCTGACGGCACGCAGGACCTCGTCTCGGTTCTTCGCTCGCTTGATCCATGCCGGGAGGCGGGCCACCAAAGTCATCTTTTGCCTGATGTCGTACCAAGGCGCTCGCTCTCGCAGCGACGCTTGGACGAAACGGCGGATCAGGTCAAGATGTTCGAGGTTATAAGCCCACAACCACCCGTGCCGGGTTTCAACCTGAAGCCACAGCCGCAATCCGAAGTACGGATCCGTCGCAGGTTGAGCTGTTCCACGGGAGAGCGTGACGAGACGACCGCTCCACACCCGCGACAGCCCGCAGCCACGGCAGACCAGGCGTCGCGGCCTGAACAGCATCCGGCAGCAGGGATCAAAAACTTCGGGCGCTACAACAATACAAGCGGCCTTCGCGCAACTGGGGCATCGCACCATGATCGAGCTGATGAAGTCGTACTCGCTGCTGCGCGGATCCCGAAACCGACCAGAGAACAAGGCCATCTGGTGAGTATGCAACCGTCCGGCAGACCAGCGCATCCCGATTCGGTTGACCACGCCCACGCCCGCCAGCTGCCTTGGAGCTGACGGAGGGTTGAAGAACAAGTGCGGACGAGAAGCCTGCTGGGAGCCTCGCTTGCTTCTGTCACCCCACCACCCGATCCAGTGACATAAAGCCACGACCACAACACGGAGCGTTATGCTGTTGCTGTCGGTGAGCGGCTGCGCAGTCGGTGTCGTGGCGCCGACAACGCAATCCGCTCGTCGCCCGTAGTGGTGGCTCGCCGTAAGGAATGTCCGTGAAGCTCCCCCTGCCCCGTCCCTCTCGAGTCGCCGTCGCACTGGCGTCAGGCGCGCTCATCGCCACGGCGATCGTGACGTCCGCGGTTCCCTCGTTCGCCGAATCCGCTCGTGGTCCGGAAGTGCGGCAGGCAAGTGTGGGCTCTGCCCCGCAGTGCGGCTTCTTCCGGTACAGCGTCCGAGAGTCCCGGTTCGCCGCGTACAACCACTGTGGTGAGACCACTGTGTTGATCCATGTCGACGTCAGAGGGGGCGGCAGCGGGAACGACTTCCATCTCTGCGTCAGCCCTGGAGCCACGCAACTGCCGGGGGCGGGTCCGAACTACCTCAACGCGTACTACATCGGCGGTGCCGGGTGCCGGAGCGGTGATCGCACCGGGCACACACCTCACTGAGGTGGATGTACCGGTGACGACGGGGCCTGTGCGCCGATCCGAGTCCGGCTCCGCACCCGTTCCGTCGGCACCCTAGTAGAGGGAGAGGCCGTACGCCGACAGCCATTCCACGACCGGCTGGTAGTAAGTAGCACCTCCTGCCGCACAGGTTCCGGTGGTGGCGGCGATGACACCCAGCGCGGTGCTGCCGGCGAACGCGGGGCCGCCCACGTCGCCGGGCTCGGAGCAGATGTTGGAGCGGAACAGTCCGCTCACCACACCCTCGGGGTAGTTGACCGTGACGTTCACGGCCGTGACCGTGCCGCAGCGGTATCCGGTCACCCGGCCCACGTGGCAGACGGACTGACCGACCGTCGGATTCGCGGCGCCCGTGATGTCCTGCACCCCGCCGGCGGTGCCGCGCGACACCTCGCCGGGGAAGACCACCGACGAATTCGTGTACCGGACGAGCGCGTAGTCGTTGCCGGGGAAGCTCGTGCTCGCGGTGGTGCCGACGAGCACGCTCAGGCCCGCGTCCGCGTACCAATGGCTTGTCCCTTGGGCACAGCGCCCCGTGACCAGCCCGTAGAGGGTGCTGCCGCTGCGGGCGTTGAAGCCGACGGTGCAGCGCGTGCCGGCGTTGCTGTGGATGACGTCGCCGCCACGCACCTCGATGGCCTTGCCGGCCGACCGAGGTGCATGACCACCGGAGTCCTGCGCGTACGCCGTCGATCCGGCAGCGCCGAACCAGCCGAGCAGCAGGGTCATTGCGGCGACCGCCGAGCCGGCTGTGCGGAACAGCCCGCGGGACGGCCTTTCCGTGCAGTGCGTGATCATGTTCCCTCCCCGTAGTGCGGCCATGACATGTCATGCGCCTGCCATTGTGCGCGGTTGGGGGATGGTTCCGTCAGTCCGAAAGGCGCCATTCGACCTGCACGGAACCGGAGGGAGAGCAGGACCGGCCCCGGCAGCCTCGAGAGCGCGCGCTCGCACGCGGGACGGCGTCGCCGACGGCGGGGGGGCAGGTGCACGACTTCACGACTCCGATGACGTCACCCCCACTTGGCCACGGGTCGACCTCGCGCCTGCTTGGGAAGCCGCCAGGGCCACCCGGGCTCTCCGCGGCCGACGGCAGACGGCAGACGGCCCATCGATCTGGCTGCTTCGGTAGCCCGTCCGGGCTGCCGAAGCGAGACGTAACCGAACGTTGAAGCCGAACACCGTGGACGGTGCCATGGTGGATGCATGAATGCAGACCTATCGGCGGCCTCGTCGTTCATGGCCGCGCATGCCCGAGTTCTCGATCGTCGACGGCTCGAAGTGGTCCTCGGCGAAGCCGACGCCGGCTCGGTACTCGCCGCCGTCGATGGCTACCGCAATCAGGACGGGGGCTACGGCTGGGGGCTCGAACCGGACCTGCGTGCGCCCGAGAGCCAGCCAGCGGGCGCGCTGCACGCGTTCGAGGTGTTCCAGGACATCGCCCCTGCCACCACACCGCACGCGGTGAGACTGTGCGACTGGCTGGCATCGGTCTCCCTTCCCGACGGCGGCCTGCCCCTGGCTCTGCCGGTCGAGGACTCGAGCGGCTGCGCACCGTTCTGGGCGCAGGCAGACCCGAAGGTGTCCACCCTGCAGAGCACGTCGTTCGCAGCGGGTGTTGCCCTGCGGGTGGCCGCGCACGACTCCGCCGTCGCCGCCCATCCCTGGCTCGACCGGGCGACGCAGTACTGCCTGACCGCGATCGAGGCGATCGGCGACAGACCGCACGCGATCGAGTTGTCGTTCGCGTTGCGTTTCCTCGACGCCGCGTCCGATACCCGCCCGGAGGCGGTGTCCCTGCTCGACCGCCTCCGCCGGTTCATCCCCGACAGTGGCCTGCTGCCGGTCGTAGGCGGTTCCCCGGACGAGGTCATCCGGCCACTCGACATCGCTCCCACCCCCGGTCGACCCGCTCGCACGCTGTACGACGCGGACGTCATCGACGCCGAGCTGAGCCGGTTGGCTGCCGAACAGCAGGACGACGGTGGCTGGTTGGTCGATTTCGCAAGCTATTCGCCGGCCGCCGCCCTCGAGTGGCGCGGATACCGGACCGTAGCCGCTGTGTCGGTCCTGAAGCAGAACTCCGCAATCTGACACCGCCCACCGGGCGTTGTGCAGAGAGAGGTCTTCAACGAACTTCGCCGGTGCATGCCCGACTGCTTCCGGGGCAGCGACCCGGCATCGCTCTGCCCATGACGCCGATTGCCCCCGCACACACATCGCCGTCAGCCGCCCCCAGCGAGGCCGGCTGGCAGCATGGTCCTCATGGCCGTAGAGGAATTGGGGAAGTTCGCCGTGCGCCGCGCACGCGCATGGGACGCGGACGCGCTGGTCCAGATCGACTCGGTGGCGATGGAGGACAACGACGAGCGGCACGTGAGCATCCGACGGTGGTGCCGACAGGGCCTTGTCGCCCTGGCCGAGGACGCGTCGGGGGCCCTGGGCTACTGCGTGGTGGAGTACACGTTCTTCGACCAGGGCTTCGTCACGATGCTCATGGTGGCGCCCGCCGCCCGTGGCCGAGGCGTGGGTACGCGCCTGCTCGCCCACGCCTCGGCATCACGCACCACCCCGAAGCTGTTCACCTCGACGAACGTGTCCAACCAGCCGATGCAGCGGCTGCTGCGGCGGGTGGGTTGGAGCCCGGTCGGTATGCTCCACGGCCTGGACGAGGGCGACCCCGAACTGTTCTACCTCTGCCCGCGGGAACCGGCTGCTGCCGGCCACGTGACATGAACCTCCGACGGGCTCGACAGGCCATCTCGAAGTAGTTGTCCGTCGTCGGTAGCAATGGTGGAGAGCTCGCGCGAGGGATGAGTCGTGAGCCCTGGTCCGGAGGTCCGGAGGTTCGGCGGTTCCGGCGGTTCGGCGGTTCCGGCGGTTCGGCGGTTCCGGCGAGGCCTCCATCTGCTGAGTCGGTCAGAGGCTGGTGAGCAGATCGTCGAGTGGGGCGGGTACGCGGTCCCGCTCGAGGGCCTCGACGAGGACGCGGCCGTAATGGATCTTGCGTCCCTTCTTCGTGCCGAGGAAACGGCGGAACTGCTGCTGCGAGGTGCGGCCCTGTTGCGCGGGCTGGTGCAGGAAGGTCTGCAGGGCGCGGAGGTCGCCCTCCTCCCGGACGAGCTCCTCCATGCGTTCCACACCCAGTGCGCGGATGAGCTCGTCCTCCAGGTCCGCCGCGCAGACGAAGAACCCTTGCTGGGCAGCACCGGCCCGCTCCAGGCCCCGCGTGTAGTAGCGGGCCTCGGCCTCGTCGCACAGTCCGGTGAGACGGAGGCCCAGGCCCGGTGGCCCGAGGATGTGTGCGAAGCGCCCGACGCTCATCGCACCGCCCATCGACAGTACGCAGACTCCTTCGGCTGCCAGGTTCCTGCCGCGGCTCGCAGCCAGAGCGCCGACCGCTGCGACGTCGCTCGGCCCTTCGAGCAGGACGACTGCCCGGACGCCCAGTCCCGTGGCGAGTTCACGCGCGGTGCCGCCGGGGCCACCGGCCGCCCACGCGGTGACCGCCTCCCGGAACACTCCCATGTCAGCCATGGGAAGAGTCTCCGCCCCTTCCGGCTGCCACGGTAGTTAGTTTTCGCCGACGCCCCCGTCGGAGGCGTGCAGTCGGGCCCGGCCGGCGGAAGCCCTCTGCTCGCGGATCCGGTCGCGCAGCGGCGGCGACCAGTGTTCTGCGTAGCGGCCTTGCAAGCCGGGCAGACGCCAGTCCGAGCCGGTGATGGTGCCACGGCAGGCCCCGGCACCGCAGCGGCACGCCATGGACCAGGGCTCGTATCCGGTGTGGGTCGCGTAGTCGACGGTCAGTTCCTCCCCCGGCTCCAGTGGGCGGCGGGCGGTGAGCGTGGTCGCGTCGACGTGCCAGAGCGTGGGATCGCAGGAGTGGTTGCCGTAGCGGACCGGGTGGGCGGGGTCGATCAGGAGATGACGGCCCGGCTCCACGGTGAGGCTGCTGTACGGGGGCGTGAGAGCCGCGAGGGCCGCGTCGTCGATCAGGGTGCCGCCGAGGCGCATCACCACCGTGCCGACGGGGATCGGGACCGTGGCGTAGAGGCCTTGGCCCTCGATCGGGGACGAGTGTATTGCGGCACTGGGGATCAGCCAGGATTCCGCTGGGTGGCGGTGTGCGCTCATGCGGCAGAGCGTACGAGCGGCCGCGCCTTCGCGCAGGCGCGTATCGGGTCGGTCCAGGCGCTCGGCCTGTCGCGGGTCCCCCGCCGCGCCCGGTGCCCGTACCGGGCGCGGCGGCGGTGCTCCCCCACGTCGGCGGTTCCGATCATGGGGCGGGGGCGGCCGGCGATACCCGGTGGCTTTCGTGGTCCTCTCCTCGCAGAGTGATCGCATGACGATTCCCGTTCCCGAGTTCCTCCCCGGCATCGAGCTGTCGCGGATCCTCTACGAGGAGTCGGTGCGGCCGATTCTCGATGAGGCGTATCCGGGGCTTCAGTACGCCGCCGCAAGGGTCGGTGCGGGCTCCGAGGTGCTCGGATTCGATACCGCGCGGTCGGCGGATCACGACTGGGGCCCGCGCCTGGATCTCTTCCTCGCGCCGGAGGAGTCTGCCGAGTACGGGTCCGACCTCCACGAGCTCCTGAGGGAAAGGCTGCCGAAGGACGTGCGGGGCTGGCCGACCCATTTCCGTCATGGCGACCCTGCCGATCCGGTCGGTCTCATGGAGCGCACGGACGGCCCGGTGAACCACCGTGTCGCGGTGAACGACGTCAGCACGTGGCTGACCGGTCGGCTCGGCCTCCGTACGGCGTCCGGCGAACCGACGGTGGGTGACTGGCTGGCGATGCCGCAGCAGAGGCTCGCCGAGGTCACCGGGGGCGCGGTGTTTCACGACGGGCTCGGCACGCTCACGGCGGTTCGGCAGCAGCTGGTCTGGTACCCCGATGAAGTGTGGCGGTACCTGTTGGCCTGCCAGTGGCAGCGGATCTCCCAGGAGGAGGCATTCGTCGGACGCTGCGCCGAGGTGGGAGACGATCTCGGATCGGTCGTGGTCACCGGGCGGCTGGTGCGTGACCTGATGCGTCTGTGTCTGCTCCTCGGACGACGATACGCCCCCTACGGCAAGTGGCTGGGGAGTGCGTTCGTTCGGCTGCCGGTCGCCGAGGGCCTGTTGCCGTCTCTGCGGGGCGCGGTGACGGCAACGGAGTACCCCGCGCGTGAGCAGCACCTCTGTGACGCCTACGAGGTCGTGGCCGTCCTGCAGAACGACACGGGGCTCGCCGAGTACGTGGACCCGACCCGGCGGCGGTACCACAGCCGCCCGTTCCAGGTGCTGCATGCCGAACGTTTCGCGCAGGCTCTCGAACGGACGATCACTGACCAGGTTCTGCGGAGCCTGCCCCTGTCCGGGAGCGTGGACCAGTGGTCGGACAACACCGACTTTCTCGGGCAGCACGGCCCGGTGCGTGCGGCAGTCAACGCTCTCGGGTGAGGATGAGACGAAGGGCACAGGACCTCCGGCTCAGGAGGTCGAGAGGCTCGCCGGTAGAGGGCGGATCTCGGCCTCCTTCCGCAGGCCGAGCCACGTCACCGTCGCGAGTACGTGGCCATCGGCCTCGGCCGGCGACGGTAGCGAGCGGCACCTCCTGACGGCACAATGCGACCATGATGCGCATTCGCTCCCGTACCGTCGGACGTTCCTCGCTCTCCTTGTGGTCAAGGGACTCTCTTCTGTCGATCGGCTCCGTGGGCTCGGTACTGTCCATCGGATCGGTGGGCAGCGCGCTCTCCATCGGTTCCATCGGCTCCTCGCTGTCCATCGGCTCCATCGGATCCGGCATGTCGCTGGTGTCGGCCGGGTCCGTCCAGAGCATCGGAAGTGTGCTGTCCGCCCAAGCACGGTGGTCCTTACTGACAGCCGGCCCGTACCGCGGCCTCGGTCCGCGCGGCACCCTCACAGCGCTCAGCGTGGGCGGCCTCGCCCTGGCCGGCGTGGTTGCGCTGCGTACGTGCGGCTCCAAGCGATGACATGACCGCACCGGACGCGTGCCGGAGATGCTCCGCACTGCATCGGCGTGGTCGGCGACGACCCACGGTCGACGCCGACCACGCCACGCACGCGGTCTCGGTGCGGAGCCTGGTGAGGACCCGCCGGTTCCGAGGTGGGCGAAGCCGTGCTCGACCGGCGCGCGTCCGACGGCTCACCCCTGCTTGAGCCGTGCGACTTGGTTCGCAGCCTCTACGCGGGCCCTGACCCGAGGGACAAGGCGGACCGGCGTGGAGATTCGAAAGGTCTCACCGTCGCGGCCACTTTCTGATGTGTCTTCTCAGGTCAGGAACGACACGCACGGATGGGGTCCGGAAAATTCCAGGTCCAGCCGATGGTGACGGAGATCCGCCGGACGAGTCCGCGGGGGCAGGCCGGCGCCGATCCGGGCGGAACGCGGCACTGGACAGCGCCGTCGCCGCAGAGAGCACGCCGACTGGCGACCGAGTAGGCAGACCGCGCCGACGAGGGCGAGACAGGCCACGGCGAGCGCGGGCCGGTGCACGGGCATCGCGTACACACAGCGGACAAGAAGTTGTCACACAGGATCCGGAATGCGTATCCGGCGGCTTCTGGTTCGAACTGGCATGACTGTAGGAGTAGCACTCCAAGTATCCGGCTCCGGCAACCAGATCGACGCCACCGTGCGACGTGCCGCGGAAGCGGCCGCCGCAGGGCTCCGCTCCGCGTGGTTCGGGCAGACGTTCGGCGCCGATTCGCCGCAGCTCGCGGCGATCGTCGGGCGTGAAGTACCGGACCTCCAGGTGGGCACATCCGCGATTCCCGTCTTCGGCCGCCATCCGTTGCTCGTCTCCAGCCAGGCCCAGACCGCGCAGGCGGCGACCCACGGCCGCTACCACCTCGGGCTGGCGCTCGGGACGAAGCTTCTGACCGAGACGGCCTTCGGCATTCCCTACGAACGGCCCATTGCTCGCCTGCGGGAGTTCCTCACCGCTCTGCGGCAGTTGACCGAGAACGGCACCGCCGACTTCCACGGCGAACTGCTGACCGCGGCCACACCGCTCCCGGCACGCGTCCCGGGAGCCGAAGGCGGTGTGCCGATCCTGGTCGCCGCGATGGGGCCTCAGGCTCTCCGCGTCAGTGGCGAGTTGGCGGACGGGATCCTTCCCTACCTCGCCGGACCTCGCGCCCTGTCCGAGCACATCGTGCCGGCCGTGACCGCGGCGGCGGAGGCAGCGGGCCGCCCTGCGCCCAGAATTGTGGCTCTGGTGTACGGCGTGGTAACCGACGATGTCGACGCCGTACGCGCCAAGGCAACCGAACAGCTCTCGTTCTACGAGCAGTTCCCGTCCTACGCGCGGGCCATCGAACTCTCCGGCGGGAAACGGGCTGCCGACGTCGCGGTGATCGGCGACGAGCGCACCGTCGCGGCCGAGGTACAGCGCTATCGGGACGCCGGGGCTACGGAGGTGGTGTTCTCGGGGACGGACATCGCCGGGGACACCGACCGCCGCCGTACCTGGGATGTGCTTGGCCGGCTTGCGGAGTAGACGGTCCCTGGATCCTGTACCGGGTGTTCCCGGCCGATACCGGTCAACGTGGCTGTTCGTCACCGGCCCTTGACTTGGAGTGTTCTCCAGCACCTAGCGTCTCCGCCATGACGACACCTCAGCACAAGATCGGATCGGGCTTCGGCGCCCGGAGCACCACGGACGACGTACTGAGCGGGGTCGACCTGTCCGGCAGCACCGCGATCGTCACCGGTGGCTACTCGGGACTCGGTCTGGAGACAACCCGCGCCCTGGCGGGTGCCGGAGCCTGCGTCATCGTCCCCGCCAGGCGACGGGCGGCCGCCGAGGAGGCGGTCAAGGGCATCGACGGCGTCGAGACCGACGACCTCGACCTGTCCGACCTCGACAGCGTCCGCGGTTTCGCCGAGCGGTTCCTGGCCTCCGGTCGCGAGGTCGACATCGTGATCAACAATGCCGGGGTCATGGCCTGCCCCGAGACGCGTGTCGGCCCGGGGTGGGAGGCGCAGTTCGCCACCAATCACCTCGGTCACTACGCGCTGGTCAACCAGCTCTGGCCGGCGATCGCGCGCGGGGGCGCTCGCGTCATCGCCGTGTCCTCCGGCGCTCACGGCATCACCGGCATCCGCTGGGACGACGTGCAGTTCGAGCGCGGCTACGACAGGTGGCAGGCGTACGGGCAGGCGAAGACGGCGAACGTACTGTTCGCCGTGCATCTTGATGCGCTCGGCCGTGACTCCGGGGTCAGGGCGTTCGCGCTGCATCCGGGCAGCATCCTCACCCCGCTGCAGCGCCACCTCGCGAAGTCGGACATGGTCGACGCGGGCTGGATCGACGAGAGCGGCAACCCGACCGATCCCACCTTCAAAACGCCCGAGCAGGGCGCGGCGACGCAGCTGTGGGCGGCGACCTCGCCCCGGCTGGCGGGCCTGGGCGGCGTGTACTGCGAGGACTGCGACGTGGCCGAGCCGGCCGGGGACGGCTCGGAGGGCGGCGTGCACGCACACGCGACCGACCCCGAGCAGGCCGCGCGTCTGTGGGCGCTGTCAGCCGACCTCACGGGCGTCGACGCTTTCGCGGCAACGTAGCGCGTGCCCTGCCTTTCGCGGCAGGGCCCTTCGGGAACATAGGCCCCCGCCTGGGTAGCTCGGATGTGAGAGTTGACTCTCACATAACCTGAGAGGAGACTCTCACGTTATGGATTCCAGGAACCGGCTGGGCGATATCGAGATCACCGATCCGCAGGCGATGCGGGCGTTGGCGCATCCCGTGAGGCTGGCGATCCTCGACCGCCTACTACGACACGGGCCGGCGACAGCTACGGAACTCGCACCCGAGGTGGGAGCGACTCCCTCGGTGACCAGCTGGCATCTGCGGCACCTGGCGGGTTTTGGACTGGTACGTGATGCCGAGGCCGGTGCGGACCGCAGGCAACGACGGTGGGAGGCGGCAGCCCGTGGTTTCCGGTTCGAGGCGCCGGAGGACGAGGAGGGCAGGGCGGCCGCGCAGGTACTGTCCCGAGAGATGTTCGTGCGCTACGGGGATCTGCCGGACAGATGGCTGGCCGAGGTCGAGCCCGCCCTGGAGCCCGTTTGGCAGAGGGCCGGTGGACTGGCCAACACCCGTGTGGTTGTTACGGCGGAGGAACTCGCGGCGATCCAGGACGGGATCGAGCGGGTGCTTGCGCCTTACGTGACACGGGATGCTGCCGAGCGTCCCGCGGGAAGCCGTGGCGTCCGGCTGATGCGCTACGCACTGCCGGAGCAGGACGAGGGGCGGACGGACGGCCCCCTGTGAGCGCCCCGGCGACGGACGGCCCGATATCCCTGGGGCGCGACCCGCGCTTCCGCCGGTTCTGGGCGGGACAGTCGATCTCGGAGTTCGGTGACCGGATCACCGAACTGGCACTGCCGTTGATCGCCGTGACAGCGCTGAGCGCCTCGGCCAACCAGGTGGCGTGGCTGACCGCGCTCATCTGGACGCCGAACCTTCTCGGGATCCTCCTGGGGGCCTGGGTCGACCGACGCGTCCACAGACGACGCCTGATGGTTCTCGCCGATCTGGTGCGCGGTGCCGTACTGCTGAGCTTGCCCGTCGCGTACCTTCTCGATGCGGTGAGCCTTGGTCAGCTGTATGCCGTGGCGTTGTTGAACGGCGCCGCAGCCGTGTTGTTCAGCACCGCTTATCCGCCCTTCTTCGTTCAGCTCGTGCCTCGCTCCTCCTACGTCGAGGCCAACAGCAAGCTCAGTACCAGCCGGTCGGTGTCGTACGTGGTCGGGCCGGCGGTCGGCGGCGGTCTCGTACAGGCGTTGACCGCTCCCGTCGCTGTCGTCCTCGATGCCCTGTCGTATCTGGCATCCGCGTTCCTGATCGGGAGGATCCCGCTCGGTGAACATCGCGCCGACACCGACGAGACCGCGGTCCCTCCACTGCTCCGGCGTGCCCGGGAAGGGATGGCCTTCGTCGGGCGGCACCCTGTACTCCGTGCGGGGCTCTGCTGCGCGGCGACCGTCAACTTCTTCACCTTTGTCGCGGGCAGTGGGTTGATGGTGCTTTTCGCCAGCCGCGTCCTCGGGCTGTCCGCCGGATTCATCGGCCTGGCACTGGGCATCGGCTCGACCGGCGCTCTCCTCGGTGCCGTCATCGCCCCGGGGATCTCACAACGTATTGGTGTGGGTCGCAGCATCGTTGTCGGAGCCGTGCTGTTCCCGGCGCCCATCGCCATCGCAGCGTGCGCGGGAGGCCCACTCTGGGCGCGCGCCGGAGCGCTGGCCTCGGCGAACTTCCTCTCCGGAGTCGGCGTCATGCTCTTCGACGTCAATCTCAACTCCCTGCAGACCAGTGTGATCCCCGACGGCATGCGCAGCCGCGTGGCGGGCGCGTACAGCACGCTCAACTACGGCATACGCCCTGTCGGGGCCCTCGTCGGCGGCCTGCTCGCCACTGCCTTCGGCCTGCGGGCGGCACTACTCGTCGGAGCTTTCGGCGGAGCGCTGTCCCTGCTCTGGCTGCTTGCCTCTCCCATACCGCGCATCCACTCCCTGGCTGCCGACGACGTGGCCACGACACGGGGTGGCGCCGAACCGAACAAGATCGGGTAGCGGGGCGATCTGCCTGCCCTGCGGGGCGGCGGGGAACTGCCTGGACACTTCCACGGCGTGCCCGGCCTACCCGTGCGGCCGCGCGGCTTTGGGTGAGGAAGACGAAGTCGAGTGGGACCGGCCAGTGATCGCACGGGAGCAGCTCGTGGACGTCCCGGCCGCGTCGGCCACCGAGACCACCGCTGCTACGGAAGCGGCAGATGCGCCCGAGGCAGCGCCGGCCTGCGTGCCCACAGCGGATTGGGCGCCTTCCCGGTGCACCTCCGAGTCGGTCCCACAGAGCGTTCTCCCTGTCTGCATGACATCCCACGGGCCGCCCCACGAGCGACAGATGGAACTGCCGCTCGACCAGACACCCCCTGGCGGAACACACACGGTCAGAGGTCCTTACCGATGTCACCGGCGATGTGACTGTCGGCCTGGATGCTCGTTGGGCTGTGCGCGGGGAAGAGAGTCGCGTCCACAGATCGTCGGATGAACTGTGGTCGCTGGTCGAGCCGTTGTTACCTGAGCCCGGCCGAACCCGCTGGCCGGTCGGCCGAGGGTGCCTGACCGCCAAGCTGCTGTGCGGGATCCTGCTTGTGCTGAAAGCCGGGAGCCTGCGTCCGCTGGGAAGGACGCGACGACATCCAGGAAGCCTTTCCTCGGACTCGCCACCTGCCCATCACCCACCGACCCGTCCAACGCCCGTGTGGTGACCTCTCTGAAGCAGTCCGTGGTGAAGTCGGCTCGTATCTTGAAGGGATACGCAGTCAACCCGCATCTCGCGGAACCCCGGGCCGTGTTCGCCGGGCCATGCGAATGCCGGTTCGCGCCCGCCCCGCGTGCGACTACCCCATTGCGGTGGTCCCCTGGAAGGAGGGGGCGGCTCGGCAGCCCGCCGGCCGGGTACCAGCGATTCAGCAGGAGGTACTTCGCCATGCCACATCCCGACAGCGAATCCCGTGGGCCGACTGAACCCCCTTTCAGCTGGGAGGAGCGACGGCGCCAGACGGACAATCCCGCCACGGCAGAGGTTCCCGAGGCCTTCGCAGGGATCGGCGGCCCTGAGGAACTGCCGAGGAAAGAGATCGCGCTTCGCAGAAGGGAAGACGTGTCCGACAAATTCACGGATACGGTCGAGACGGACACGTACGGCCCGCCGTGGCTTGGAGAGCGCCGGAGGCCGCTACCGGCACGGCGCACTCCGCCACTCCGGGTGACGCACCGTGGTGACGATCTGGAACCGCTCACCATCTGGCAGCCTGACGACCGCAGAGCGTACAACGACCCGGGCTCGAGCCCGTGGGGTCTTGTCTGCCTCATAGCCAATGCCAACGGTGGCTTCGGCTCGGGCACGATTGTGGGCCCCCGCCATGTCCTGACAGCGAGCCACGTGGTCGCGTGGAACACGACCGCGGCGGAACGCATCGATGTGCACCAGGCCGGCACCACGCAGTCGGCGACGACGTTCGCCACCCGGGCCCTGGCATTCACGCAGATCCTCGGCGATCCGACGGTGACCACTCTGGACGAGGACTATGCCGTCCTCGTGACCAGGGAGCGCATTGGAGACCGGTTCGGCTGGCTCGGCACCAGGACCTACGACAGTTCCTGGGACGGCGACAACATCTGGGACACCATGGGTTATGCCGGCGACGTCGCCAGCGGTGTCTTCCCGGTCTTCCAGCAGCGCAAGAACATGGACGAGGACGAGTGGGACCTCGGTAGCGGCAGGGCCATGACGACGTCGGCCGACGTCATGCCGCGCCAGTCTGGATCGCCGATGTTTGCCAAGTGGGCGGAGGGCAACTTCGTGGTCTCCGTCGTCTCGGCAGTGGGCTCGGTCTGGGCCTCCGGCCTGGAGAACTGGTGCTCCGGCGGCAACGACCTCACGCGGCTGGTCAAGATCGCCCGCGCCGAGAATCCCTGACCGACCGGACAGGTCCTACTCGCCGGTCGTGCCGTCGAGCATTTCGCGCAGGAGGTCCAGGTGGCCGTTGTGCCGGGCGGTCTCCTCGGTGAGGTGGAGGAGGATCCAGCGCAGATCGACGTGGAGGCCGTTGCGGACAGCTCGCTCGGCCTGGGTGTCCAGGTTGGTGCCGGTGACCAGTTCGCGGTAACGGGAGCTCTGTTCGGCGTATTCGCCGAGCAACTGCGTGAGCGGGAACTCGACGGCAATACGCATCTCGCGGTCGGGGTCCTCCTCGGTCCAGGGGCCCCGGTCTTCCTCGCCGAGGAAGACCACCTGGAACCAGTAGTACTCGACCCAGCGGAGATGGTTGATCACTCCGCTCATGGTCATCAGCGGTGAGCCCGGCAGGAGTGCCTTGCGGGCGTTCTCCGCTGAGACGTCGGCGCACTTGGCGCGGGCGGTGTCACGTGTGTAGTCGAGGAACGTGGTGAGCTGGGTGCGCTCGTCCCACGCGGGCGGTGTGTCGTCGATTCTGGTCATCGAGCGAAGCGTCCCCGATCACCGCGACCGATGTCGAGGTATTTATCGACGGGACCGAGCTGTTCCACATAGCCACAGGTTCGATGGGCCGCCCGGCGTGATCCGCCGGACAAGACCCTAGTCGCTGAGGAGCCGCTCCCACAGAAGCCCGTCCCGCCAGCTCCCATCCAGAAAGATCGAGGAGTGCGCGACGCCGTACGGACTGAACCCGTTGCGGCGCAGCACCCGCTGCGACGGCAGATTCTCCAGGTTGGTGGACGCTTCGGCGCGGTGCAGACCGAGTTCGTCCGTCATCACGCGGAGTGCCAGGCCGACGGCGTGCCCGGCGTGCCCCTGATTCTGGGCAGTGCTGGCGATCCAGTATCCGATGGAGCCGCGGCGCAGGTGCGGCTGGGGGAGGATGCCGCCGACCGTGACCTGCCCGATCACCTGGTCGTCGGCGAGCACCACACCCGGCCAGACCGTACCGGCCCGGTATCCGTCCAGCAGGCTGTCGATGCGCTCCGCCTGGCCCTCCGGAGTGAAGAAGTCGGCCGACTGGGCCGGCTCCCACGGCCGGAAGGCCTCGACGTCCCGCACCCGATGCGCGGCGATCGGAGCGGCGTCTGCGGGCTCGATCAGGCGGATCCTCGTGTTGCTGCCCATGGGCTGATCCTTGTCGCGGTACGCCGGATGAGGCAGCCAGCGTATGTGAGGCTGTCCGTGCCGCCGCACCCCACGCCCACTGGGTGATCGAGCGGACCCGCCTGGAGCTTCTCCAACTCGCGGGCAGCATCATCTGCTTGGGACTCCGCATCTCAGTCTGCATTGCTCACTGAGCAGACTGCTGGCGCCGGTACGATCAGAACGAGGGTCCCCCGGGCAGTAGATCCGCCATCACGGCATGCGGCAGCGATCGGTTGGCTGCCGCCGCTTCTGCCACCCGGCCGTCCCTGTCGGTGAGCAGTTCTGCGACAACGAGCGGCGGGAGTGCCGGATGACCGGCGGCTACGGGCTTCGCCCGATGGTCCGCCAAGCAGGCGAGGAGTGCCGGGGCCGTCGCGTTGGGGTGCCGGGCGATCTCGCGGAAGGCTTTCTGCGCCCGTGGTTCATGCCGGGTCAGGTACTCCCGCAGCGCCGGAGTCGCGTCTGGGTTGGCCGCCACCTTGGCGATGACCCGGACCCCCTGCCGGTCGACCATGGCGCGCAACTGCGATGCGGGGAGGCCGGGGTGCGGGGCGACGGCCTTGACCACTTTCGCGTCGGAGTCGGTCGCCAGCGCGTCGCGGATCTCGGCCGGCAGATCCCGCCGTTGGGCCACGAGCATGCGCGCGGCCGGGTTCGGCGACTGAGCCAGCTCCCTGACCTCGGAGGGGGAAGCGGCCGCGATCCGCGGCAGCAGGGTGGTGCCGATCGTGGTCATGCCCGCCAGCCGGGTCAGCACGTCGAGCGGCACGTGTGGGTGGTGAGCGAGTCTTCGCTGCACGTTGTGGTCACGGTCGTCGGCCAGTGCACGGATCAGGCCGTCGTCGATGGCGGGATTCTCGGCGAGGTCGGCGCGGACACCGGGAGCAGGGTCCACGGCGAGCCGTGCGCACACCTCCGGGGGCAGGTCGGAGCGGGCGGCGAGGGCCCAGCGCAGCAGCATCGAGGGATGCCCGGCCAAGCCTACGACGGCTGCCACGGGTGTGGCCGGGTTCCGTACTGCCGCAACCAGCATGTCGTGCACGGTGGATTCGTGGGAGCCGTCGCAGGAGGCGCCCGGCAGCAGGTCGCAGTCGAGCCGTGAGCATTTCGGATCGTGCACGAACGGCGGCTCTTCGCGGTCGCAGACCACGCACCGCTGCGCGGGATGCAGCCCCTCGCCGCTGATGAGCGCGGCCAGTACGGTCGGGGGCGTCGCCTCGTTGGCGGCCACCGCGCGGCGGACCTCGGCATGCCGATGCCCGGCAAGCCTGGTGGCCACGTCGGGCGTGGCCCACAACGCGAACTCCGCGACCACGCTCATGTGCGAATCCGCGGCAAGCATCTCCACCACGTCGGGCGGGAGGCCGGGGCAGGCGGCCAGCTTCTCCCGACGCTCGACAACGGGATCGGCCGCGAAGAGACGAGCCCACTCAGGGCCGCCGACACCCTCTTCGAGTAGCGCGA
Organism: Streptomyces sp. NPDC005566; assembly: GCF_040605575.1. NCBI lineage: Bacteria > Bacillati > Actinomycetota > Actinomycetes > Kitasatosporales > Streptomycetaceae > Streptomyces > Streptomyces sp. NPDC005566. Next base: position 108,156 of record NZ_JBEXDB010000015.1, read on the forward strand.
GGGCGGCGCGAGGCTGTGCCGCGGGGTCGATGTCGGCGACAGTCAGCCTGCCCTGGTACGCAAGCGGCACGGCGCTCTCTACGACGCGCGAAGCCAACGCAACCGCCTGTGCGTGGCTGAGGTCCGCGCGGGCGGCGAGGACCGCGGCGACGTCCGCGTCCGCGACCGCGATCAGCCGGTCGACCAGCTCGGACGGCAGAGCCGCATTGGCGGCGAGTCCGCACAGGACGTGGTTCACAGAGGGCATCCTGCCCGGTCCTTGACCGGATGGCTCGTGGATTTCGAGGCCGACAGGGGGACAGCAGCACTCGGTGACGGTCGGCAACCGCCCTGTAGGAGGCCGCTGTTCACCGTGGTCGGGGCCCTGGCGGGGCAGGAGGAGAAAATGATTTGAACGAGCGCCTGCGCCACCGACAACATCTGCCCATGACTCAGACCATCGCCATCGCCGCCGTGCTCCTGACCTCCACCGCCCGATCGGTGCGATTCCAGCAGCAGCCGGGCCGACTGCGAAGGCCTACGCTCCCGCGCTCGTGAGCGCCGTTCTGGTCGCGGGGCTTCTCGCCGGCTATGGCATTGCCATGCCGGTGGGCGCGGTCGCGACGTACCTGGTGGCTCTGACAGCCCGGACGTCTCCCAGGATCGGTACGTTCGCCGCTCTGGGGGTCGCAACCGCTGACGGTCTCTACGCGTTGGTCGCCGTGGTCGGGGGCTCCACGATCACTCCCCTCCTCGACCCGGTCATGCTTCCCCTGCAATGGGCCTCCGCCTCGGTCCTCATCGTGCTGGCCCTCCGGGGCGGTGCGAAGGGCATCCGCCAGTACCGCAACCAGCAGACGGCGACCCCTGCGCATACGCCGCCGACGCCGCCCCTCACTCCCGCCCGGGCCTATACGGCGTTGCTGGCCATCACGTTGATGAACCCCATGACCGTGATCTATTTCGCGGCGCTCGTGCTCGGCAGCGATATCGCAGCGGCTGCCCCTCACCTGGAACAGGCCGTATTCGTCTTCGCCGCATTCGCGGCCTCAACCAGCTGGCAGTTGTTGCTCGTCGGCGGCGGAGCACTGCTGGGCCGGACGGTGACCGGCAGCCGTGGGCGGCTCATCACCACCCTGGTCTCCAGCAGCCTGATCACCGCACTCGCCACTCATCTCGTCATCTCGGCGTCCTGAGAAGTCGCCTCTCGGCGCCTCGCAACCGATCATGGAACCTGCAGGTCGAACAGGGTTCCAGTTGGAGTACCCGTCCGGCTGCGGTCGCTGCACCGGGAGAGCACGCCGTCCGAGCCGACTGCGGCTACACCGCTCTCTGATCGGATGGTGCCGCGACAAGCTCGCGCTCACCCTCGCGATCGTCGAACGGTCCGACGACGCGGAGGGGTTCGTGGTGCTTCTCGCCGGCCATCCGGGCACATCTCCGTCTCCGCCCTCGGCTTCGCGAATCTTCCGATATGCCTGACTCGTTCTGCTTTGACAGAGAGGGCTATCATGCGATCCCGGCCCTCCACCTGCTTGGAGAAGACGCATGACGGATGTGAGCACCGGCAAAGTGGTCGTGAACAGGGTGATGTCGCTGGACGGGTTCATCGCCGGTCCCGGCAACACGATGGACTGGATCTTCGAGCACATCACGTCGGCGACGTTCCCGGAGGTCATGGCAGCCACGGGCGCCATGCTCATCGGCCGGAGCACGTACGAGGTCGGCAAGCGCATGTCCGACGAGCACCCCGACTACGACGGCGGGGCGCAGTTCGTCCTCACTCACCGTCCGCCCGACGAGCCGGACCCCAATGTCACCTTCCTGACCTGCGACATCGAGCGTGCCGTGGCCACGGCACGCCGCGCCGCCGGCGGCAAGAACCTGGAGATCCTCGGCGCCGACGTGGCCGCGCAGTGCCTGCAGCGCGGCCTCGTCGACGAGATCCTGGTGTACGTCCTGCCGGTGCTGCTGGGCGACGGCGTCCGCTTCACACCGCCCGGCCTCGACCGGATCGACCTGGAGCCGCTCAGCAACGTCCAGTCGGGCGGGGTCACCATGCTGCGCTTCCGTGTGCGCACCTAGTCGGATGCGAAGCAGGTCCATCTCGAGCCCGAGATCCGGGTGTTGCTGAACGAGTGGCCGGGATGCCTGGGCCGGTGATCGCAGGACGGATCGGTTGGCCGCACTCGACGGCGCCGCTGCGCAAGCGGCTGGCGTTGATCCGGCCGGAGTACGTCGGTGTCGACCCGGTCGACCGGGTGACCTACGAGCCCGGCCAGATCACCCGGTGCGACCTGTGGTCCCCCGAGACGAAGGTGCAGGTCGGGGCCGGGCAGGAGCGAGTGCTGCCGGTGCTGGTGATGACGCTCGGGTTCTCCCGGTTCATGACCGCCACGATGATCCCGACCCGGCAGGGCGACGACATTCTGTCGGGCATGTGGTCGCTGATCCATGGCATCGGCCGCGTCACTCGAACATTTGCCTGGGACAGCGAGGCAGCCATCGGGGGAACCGGTCGTGTGACGCGCCGACCGCAGCGTTCGCGGGGACACTGGCCACCAAGATCAAGCTCTCCCCACCCCCGAGACCATGAATACAAGGGCCTGGTCGAGCGCCAGAATCAGTAGCTGGAGACCTCGTTTCTGCCGGGCCGTCAGCTCGTCTCCCTGGCGGACTTCAACGACCAACTCGGCCGGTGGTTCCTGCGGGCCACCACCCGGACCGTCCGCCCGATCCAAGGCCGCCCGGTGGACCTGCTGGAGACCGACTACCTGTCGATGCCCCCACTGCCGCCTGTCACCCCGCCGATCGGCCTGAACCACCGCATCCGGCTGGGCCTGGACTACTGCATCCGCATCGACACCGTCGACTACTCGGTGGACCCCCAGGCCATCGGCCGCTTCGTCGACGTCACCGCCTCACCCGAGACAGTGACCGTGTTCTGCCAGGGACAGATCGTCGCCCAGCATGTGAGGTCCCGGGCCAAACACGGGGTTGTCACCGACCCGATCCACGCAGCGACGGCCGCCCGGACGCGTGAGGCCCTGGCACTGGACCGCCAGAAGCGTGTGGCTGCCACCCGCCACCACACCGACGGACACGCGGTCGCGCTGGGGCCCTGCCGGACTACGACGCCCTGTTCGGCGTCGACTTCGACGAACCGTCCACGAAAGCGAAGTGATCCATGACCGCCTCCACCAAGACCAGGCCGACCGCCGCGGCATCCAGCCCGAAGGACGGCATGCCGTCCATGCTCGCCTACCTGACGCGGGTGCTGAAGATGCCCACGGTCGGTGCCTGCTGCCCTTCACCTCGCCGGGCGTGGTGCACGTATCTCCGTACTCCGAGGAGAACTCAACGAAGTACGCCGACACTTGGCGACGAAGCGGCGACGACGCGTCCGTCCGGTGCGAGGGCAAGGGCCGCAAGCACCGCGCCGTCCCACTGGACCGCAGCATCCAGGAGTTGCTGCGGGCCTGGCTCGGCGATCGCTCCGGCAAGCGCGGAGAACCTCTGTTCTGCACCCGAACCGGGCGACGTCTCACCCGAGAGGCCGTCGCCCAGCGCCTGGCCATCCACGTCCGACCGCCGCCGAAGCCTGCCCGACCCTCCTCGACAAGCACTTCCACCCGCACGTTCTACGCCACAGTTGCGCGATGTCCCTGCTCCAGACCGGTGTCGACACCACGGTGATCGCGCTCTGCCTCGGAGACTCCGGCGTCCGCTCCACCGACGCCTACGTCCACGCCGACATGACCATCAAAGAGAAGGCGCTCTCCCGCAGAGCATGGAACACTCAAGGCGTGATGACGCCCGGAGAGTTGCGCGCGGCATGTCCGGCCGGCGAGGGCCCGTATCCCTGCCCCTGCTGCAAACTTCCGACCCTGGATGAGCGCGTTGCATGGGAGATCTGCCACGAGTGCAGCTGGGAGGACGACGGACAGGACGACCTGAATGCAGACGAAGTATGGGGAGGTCCCAACGGATCGGAGAGCCTCACCGACGCCCGCCTCGACTACGCGCAGTATGCCGCGACCAGAAGAGCGACCGATCCCAGGTCAGTGGTGAACGGTGGTCAGGGCAGGTGGCTCGAAGCCTGCGTCGCCTACCGCGTCTCCCGAGGCTTGCCGGAGCGCTTTGCCACCCCGCCCACCCCGGCAACGATGCCGAACACCGCCGAGCGGAAGGACTGCTCAGCCAGCGGTGACCTTGCCCGCTGACCACAGCCCTCGGCATAGTCGCGGTATCGGCATAGATCGACGAGGTCGGCTACATCCCCTTCGACCAAGACGCGGCGAACCTGTTCTTCCAGCTCATCGCGTCACCTACGAACAGGGCTCTGTGATGGTCACCTCGAATCTGCCTCTTCGGGCGGTGGGGAGAGACCTTCTCCGACGATGTCGTCGCGGCCGCGATGATCGACCGACTCGCCCACCACGCCGAGGTCCTCACCCTGACCGGCGACTCCTACCGCACCCGCCAGCGACGCGAGCTGCTGGCAAAGGGAAACCGGGCGCACCAGGACTGACCGGATCTCTTCTCGGGCAACGATGAGGGCGTGACGAACGAACGAAGCGAACCCACAGCCCTGATCGCGCGGAGGATGCGCACGGCACTCGCAGAAGCCCTCTGGGACCCCGCCGACGATTCCGCCGCAGCCTTCGAAGTACTGACAGCCATGGTCGAAGGAGTCTGCGGGAGAGCCACTACTGCCGATACGGACCTGCCCCTGCTGTTCGAGTCGGAGCCGCTGTTATCGGCCTACCTGTTCTGCGCATCGCTGCAGAAGTCGCTGAACCTGGACTACCTGCGGCAGCACCCTGACTATCGCGAGACCTCACCAGCCGAGCACCTGGAACACATCCGGCCTCATTTTCCCAAGTTCTACCAGCGGCAGCAGGAGGTACTACAGCTGATCGACGCAGAGTTCCCGCAGCCCGGTGGCCCATGACCAGCAGAGCCCAGGTTGGACCATCCACGTGCAGAATCAACGAGGGCCCCTGAAGCTGCCGGTGTCGGCTTCGGTGGGGATGCCGAGTGTGACCAGGCGTCTCAGCTCGGCTCGAGAACCATCCTCTTAGAGAGCGATCAGCCCCGCCGGCGTCTCCCGGAACCCACAGCCATCGAGATAGAACGAACGCAGATGTTCCTCGAAGTCGACGTGCAGCCACTCGCACTTCGCGGCCCGGGACTCCTTGGCCGCAGCTGCCACGAGTGCGGCGCCGACCCCTCTCGACCGAAGATGCCGGGCGACCACCGTGTCCAGAATGAAGGCGTGTGCTCCGCCGTCCCAGGCAACGTTGACGAATCCGATCAGAGAGCCGTCTTCCCACGCACAGACCCAGCCGAGGCTGTGGCGCTCAAGTCGTGCTCGCCAGTCGGTCTGAGTGACCGGGGAGCCGAAGCCGTCCGCGTGCAACTCGTCCAGGGATGAGTTGCCGAACTCGGCCCGCCACTCATACGTGATCGCCACGTCCGGATCATAGTGCCCGGGGACAGGACCGGCCGGTAGCGACTACTGGGTGAGGGGACCCCGTTTGCGGCGACGTTGAATATCGCACGGCCCTTGATCCCCTCCGGACCGGACGGGCATCTCTGCTGTGCCTGTACGGGGACGGCCTTCGTCGGGTCGTCCCAGCAGGATCTGAGCACGTGTGGGTTGCTGGGGGTGCTCACGCTGACGAGAAGAGAGGAGGCTTCGCTCCGACTGTGGGAAGCCACCGCTCAGGGTGCCGTTACTCGGTCGGGCGCAGATCCTCACCCTCGTGACCCGCCGCATCACCCGTCAACCGGCCACACTTCGTCACCGCGCGCCGGTCGGCGACGACACCTGACAGACCTCCAGGCCGGAATCAATGTCTCAGACGCGGCGGACCCGCCAGAGCCATGCTGCCGTGCCGGCCAGCAGAACGAGCATCGCCAAGTTGGCCAGGAGAGCCGGGCCGTCGCCCGACGGGCCGCCGCTGGAAAGGTTCCAGGTGACTATGACAGCACTTGGCAGGACGGCCGCAAGCAGTACGCCGGTGGTCTTCTGGACGGCGGCCCAGTGCACTGAGGTGCAGAGAAGTACCGCGCCGGTGATGCGGAACAGGACACCGAACACCGGCCCGGGGAGGTCGGGGAAGACCATCATGAAGGGCAGCGAGAGGGTGAGCATCAGGAGCGGGACCAGGGGGTGCACCTTGCCGCGTCGGGTGGGGGTAACGACGCCGCCCCGGGCCGATGCCCCGGCATCCCCGTTCCCGGACTCCGTCAGCGCAGTCGCCGCGATCGTGCGGGGGTCCCCCAGCTCCGCCAGGACCTCTCCGAGAGGGGTGTCGGGGCGTTCGGCGCGCGTCACCTCGATGTGTTCGGCAAGGTCGGCGAGAAGTTCCTGGCGACGTTCGGCGGGGAGCGCGGAGGCCTCGCGCTCGACGGCGGAGAGGTAGTCGCGCACGGGGTCGGCAGAGGTCTTCATTCAGGGGCTCCGGTGGAGGGGTGCGGGGTGGTCAGGAAGGCGTCGACGGCGTCGCGGAATCCGGGCCAGACGCGGGTGAACTCGTCGAGTGCGGCCCGGCCGCTGTCGGTGAGGGCGTAGTAGCGGCGGGGTGGTCCGGAGGCGGACTCCTGCCAGGTGGTGGTGACCAGGTCGTCGCGGCGGAGCCGGGAGAGCAGCGGGTAGACCGTGCCCTGACTGGTGGCCAGGGCGCCTGAGCTCTGCAGAGCGTGGAGGAGTTCCACGCCGTAGCGGGGGCGGTCCCGCATCAGGGCGAGTACGCAGTACTCCAGGACACCCTTGCGCAGCTGGGCTGCCGCCCGGGCCTGTCTGGCCGAATCACCTGGTTCCATGCCATGCAAGATACCTGGCGGGGCAAGGGAATGGGAAACGGGATGCGGATGCGGATCCCCTTGATTTATCGCTCTGGTGATGTCGGCGCCGACGATCTTTCGGGTCGTCACCAGGCCGCAATCGGGCGGATGACGCAGAGGGACCCACAGATCGGACGGCCATCTCTCGCCGGACGTGGTCGGCCTGTCGTGCGTGCGGGAGAGGCCGGCGGCGGATCAGCCGGCCATGGGATGGGGGTAAGTGCTGAGCTGTTCAGCGACGCATCCGGCAGCTTGGGGTGGCCCTGGGACCGGACACTCAAGACCGAGCGGTCTGACCGGGCTTCTCCGACAGCCGGTTGAGGCGGTGGCGTTGAGCGGGCGTCAGATTGAGGTCTGCCGCCGCAAGATTCTCCTCCAGGTGGTCGATCCGAGCGGTACCCGGGATCGGAAGGATGACCGGCGAGTGACCGAGAAGCCAGGCGAGGGCGACCTGTGTGGGGGTGCCGCCGGCCTCGGATGCCACTGCGGCAATTTCGGCCCGCTCGCCCGACGCGCCCCAGGCGACGGGCCGCCAGGGCAGAAAGGCGATCCCCGCCGCCTCGCAGGCCGCGAGCACGGGCTCGTGCTCGCGGTCGAGCAGGTTGTAGCGGTTCTGGACGCTCGAGACGTCGATGATCTCCCGAGCCCGGCCGAGTTCGGCGGTGGTGACCTCGGACAGGCCGATCCGCCCGATCTTGCCCTCGGTCTGCAGCTCCCGCAGCGTGCCGAGCTGGTCGGCGAGGGCCGTTTCCGGATCGATGCGGTGCAGTTGCAGTAGCTCGACCCGTTCGACGCGCAGCCGCCGCAGGCCCTGTTCGACCTGCGCGCGCAACGAGGCCGGTCGGCCGTCCAGCCCCCACTCGCCCGTTTCCGGCGACCGGACGACGCCGACTTTCGTGGTGATGAGCAGTCCGTCCGGGTAAGGGTGCAGAGCCTCAGCGAGTAGCTCCTCGTTCGCTCCCCCGCCATACATGTGCGCGGTGTCCATCAGGGTGACGCCGAGTTCGACGGCCCGCCGGGCCACTGCGACAGACATTTCGCGGCCGGAGGCGGGCTCGGTCGGCAGGTGCATGGCTCCAAAGCCGAGCCGTCGAACGCCCAGGTCCCCCGCGATGTGAAACGTATTCGATACCACTGCAGTTTCCCCCTCTTTCGACTGGCACAGCTAGCAGCGCAGTTGCTGGTGCCCGCAATTCAGGCGGGAACTGGCGGGTGTTCCGGCGGAGGGGGCCATTGCCCCCTCCGCGCACCGCTGCCTCGTCGGAGCAAGTCGATCGTGAGCCGTGCGACCCAACGGAGTACGGGTCAGTCAACAGCACCACCGCGGGCCGGGCGTCGGTCTCCGGCGTGAACAGTACCGGTTTGCCCAGGGGACGGTCGATCATCTGGATTAGGCACACAGCACGTTGACCTGACCTCGCCGGCGTACGACGAAACGTAGGCTTGACGCCTGAGAACTCCGAACGCAGAGCCTCATGACGGGCCGAGCACTGCAGTACCTGCATGATGTCGGCAGTCGATGCGTACGAGGAGCTGGGATGGCCGAGGGCAGCAAGGTGGATCTCATTCGCCTGGCCGATGGGGAGAGCAGTCTCGAGGTCCGCGTTCGGGGCCGCCACATGTCTGAGGTGCTGCCCTGGCACGACTTTCTCGACGCGGAGGTCGTCGTGACAAGCGGGTTCGCCCGCGGACGCTTGGAGGTGCGTCTGGCGCCAGATGATGCGGACAGCTGCTCACAGGTTCTGGGCGCACTCGCCGCCAGTCGGAACGTTCCGTGGATGGACGAGGGACGTGCTCCCGAGATCAGATTCGAATTGTCCGGGCAGGGCGGGGTTGCGGTGGTTGTGGTGGAGGACGTGGCCGGATCGGGGACATCCGTCCGTGTCCCGGTATGTGCGGCCGACGGATGGACTGATGAGCACCATGATCGGCTCAGGCACGTCCGAGCGTCCTGGCCCCAGGAGGTCGTGGCGACCTCCCCTGGCGCCTACGAGTGGCGGCGATGAACCGCTGTGAGTCACCATCAGCAGCTGGACTCGCAGGTTAGGTTGAGAAAGCTTCATGGATGTCGTCGTGGATCTCGCGGCGAATGCGCAAGCGTCACAACCAGTGCAGGTGAGCAGACGCGCGCTCTACGAAAAGCGCTGAGTCCGAGGCCGGAGCCGTGTCCGGTGCCCAGGCGGGCGATAACCGACTTCACGCCGAGGTCACGAATCCTCTCTGCACCCACCGGTGACGGCCGAGCCGTAACCCCGTCCGCCGGGGGCTGATGCTCACTCGATCTCGAGGGGCCCGATGCCGAGATCCTCACGCATGCGGCGACGCATCTGCGCCATGGCCGTGCGTCGTTGCGCGATGAGAGGTGCTTCCTCGGCGGATCCGACAGCTATCCCCCGGGCGTAGGCGTCACGTATCGTCGCCCAGCTGTGGAACGCCTCATTTCCCGCCGCCACCACCTGGGGCGGACCCACGAGCCAGAGGCGCTCACTGGCCGTGTAGATGCCGGTGCCACGGAAGGCTTCCCGCACGGCGACATCACGAGCCGAGTCGGACATGTGATCACCCAAAGCGACGGCGCGTATCTCTTCACCTGCGGTCTTGAGGGCGGAAACGAACTCGCTGTATACCTCGCGCCGTAGCTCCAGCGCGTGCCTGGCCCCCTCCCGCCGCCACCGATTTCGATCCGCGATCAGAGTGGCCGAGATGCCGATGACGGCACCGGCCAGTGTGGAGAGCAGAGGCATCCAGTTCATGTGCAGCAGCTTGTCCGAACCAGCCCGCCAGGAACAGGGGTTCCCGCTGCGGAGGCGGCACCAGCCTTGGCGAAACAGTGCGGTGCGCAACCTGGCGAGAAGCCTGTCAAGGCACCTTCAATGCCGTGATCACACCAGGCTGGACAGGGTTTCTCACATCGGTGGTCGGCGGATACGGGACAGCCCTACCGAACACCCCCGCCAGGACGAAAAGCCTTCTACCTGGGCGAGTCGATCAATGCGCACAGGTCATCGATGAACCGGCTCGGCACCGAGGGCTTGAACTGGGCTTCGTTCCACCGCTGCCACATGCCTCCTGGGGTGAGGAAGCGGGTGGCGTACTCGGTTCCGGCTCTGCTGTCGATGTGGAGGAGCGCACTCATTGCCCAGTGCTGGTCGTACTGACAGTCAGGCCGTTGGAGATAGCGCTCCAAGTAGGCCGCCAGGTGCAGGGCATCTGCCTCCGTGCAGAAGTGCGCGAGAGCGAAGCAGTAGCCCTGACCGGAGAAGCACAGTCGGCTGTCGAGAAGCATGTCCCCGAGCACGTCCCGGAAGTGCTCACGGCGGCTCGCACCGATCAGCCAGGCAGCGGTGAGGCGGGAGCGCCATTCGCTCTCCAAGAGGATCTCGAGTTCGTCGTCGGTGATCGCCTGGGCGGCTGATCGCAGGGACTGCAGGAAGGGTGCGCGTACGTCCTCGTCGTCGTGCAGGAAATTGCCGTGGAGGAGATGGAGGTAGCGCGCGGTGCCGTTGACGGTGGGGTTGACGTAGCGGTCGATGACGTCGAGCAGCTCGTGGTCCGAGGAACGAGGAAAGCGCATGACGGCATCCTGCCCGTGCGCCAACGGTCTGCGACCAGCGGGTGCGGCAGTAGCGGGCCCGGCCCGGCCGTAGTCTGCGCGTTCGAGGAACTCGGGCCTGGTGCCCGGCCTTCGGCCTGGCTGGAGCCCAAAGGTGTCACCGGCGTTCCGCGACAGCCCAGCTAATGCGGGAAGCGGCGGGGAGGGCGGGTCACCACGGTGTCCCGGAACTCAGCGATCCGCGAATGGACTTGGCGCATCAGGTACGTGTCCTCGATGCGATCCAGGTAGAGGCAGCGGTCTGCCAAGCCCGGGAGGTCGAAGGCGAAGTACAGGGCCATCAGCGGGTTCACGAACAATTCGCTGCCCCGGGTGCGGTCAGTGAACCGGACATCGCCGAACGAGCCGCGCACGGCTGCCGCGATCGAACCGTTCACAATGCTGGGACGCTCCGGGGTGTGGTTCTGAGCGTGCGCCACCGCGTCAAGATACAGGGCGCTCTCACGAGTGGCGCGCGGTATCGAGAACGCGCCGAGGTAGGCAGCCCGGAGGGGGCCAGGCGCACGGCCCGGCCATTCACCGCAGTGACGATCCGCCGGCGCTCTCGACCGGGGCCGGAGGCTGCGTACCCGTCGGGATGCTTCGCAACCCGGGGATGGGAAGCGGGAATGCTCAGGATGGTCGGCGAGCGAGACCGGCCGGGGCCGTGCAGGGTGGGCCGGTCGCCCCCGGTCGGCGCAGCATCCACGCGGCGGCGGCCCGCCGCGTCCTCCTACCCGTTCCGAATCGCGTTCACCAGTCCGGCGATGAGGGTGGCCCTCTCCGTCATGGCGTCGACCACCAGGTATTCGTGGTCCGCGTGGGCACCACCCCCGACCGCACCGAGGCCATCGAGTGTCGGAACCCCCAGTGCGGCGGTGAAGTTGCCGTCGCTTCCGCCGCCGACCGACTTGCCTTCGATGCCGGGGAGAATCCGCTGCGCCACGCCAAAGAGTTCGATCGATGTCGATTCGGGCATCGGGGGACGGCCGACTTCACCCTGAACCGAGATCTCTGCCTCATCGAGATGCGGGGCCAGTGCCGCGAACGCGGACTCGATTCGTTCCTTCTCGTCGGCCGACTCGACCCGTACGTCGACGATGACGGTCGCCTCTGCGGGAACGACGTTGTCCAGAGTTCCTGCGGAGGCGACGGTCGGGGTGACTGTCGTGCCGATGTCGGGCCGGCCCAGCGCTGCGATATCCAGTACCTGGTGGGCTGCCTCGATGAGGGCGTTGACTCCGGCGGCGGGCTCGAGGCCCGCATGGGACGCCCGGCCCGTCACGGAGACCTGGAACGTGCCGCAGCCCTTGCGTCCGGTTTTCAGGCCTCCCCCGTCGGCGGCGCCTTCGACGACGAGGACAGCGCCGCAGGCCAGGGCTCGTTCCTCGATGAGGGCTCGGGAGGAGCGCGAGCCGACCTCTTCGTCGGCGGTCACCAGGATCTCGACGCCTGACCGGTCGTCGAGCGTCGCCACACCGTGAACGGCCTGCACCAGACCGCCGAGCATGTCGAAGACCCCGGGCCCGGTCGCATGTCCGTCCTGGACCATGAACGGGCGGCGTTCGAGGGTGCCGAGCGGAAACACCGTGTCGTGGTGGCCGAGGATCAGAACCTTCGGATCGCCACCGGCCGACCAGTGGACGTGCGGCCCCGCTGGGCTCTCGATGAGGACGGCATGCCCGCCGAGGCGACACTCGAGGACCGCGGCGACAGCTTCGGCCGATGTCCGCAGGGCGTCGGCATCGCGCGACGGAGACTCGATCTCCACGAGTGTTCGGAGGTCCTCGATCATCGCGTCAACGCTCGCGCCGACGGCCTTGTGCATGGTCATTCCGCAAGGCTACTGGCGAGACAGCCGTCGACCGGGCCCGGTGGTCGAGGCGGGCCCGTCAGGACGACGTACGTCGGGCGGTGGTGGTGGCCTCGGTTCCCGGGGGGTCAGCTCAGTTGCTGCAGGAAGAAGGCGGCCGCTTCCCTGCCGACGGTGACGCGGGCCGCAGGGTCGGCGGGTTCCGGGGCGAAGAAGTCGTCGTGGCGGACGTCGGGGCCGACCGAGCGGCCACCAGCCGTCGGGATGTGCTCCAGATACGGCCTGGTGTCCTCCTCGTACGGGGCGATCGTGTCGGCCCCGGCCCAGCGGATCTCCACCGGTACGCGCACGGCTGCCAAGCTCTCCGGAGTGACCAGGCTGCCGATTCCGGGGGCCACTTGGAAGACCGCCCGTACCCGGGAGTCGGAGAGGTCCGCTCCGGCGCCGTGCAGACCGCGCATCGACGTCTCGTCCTCGGGGTGCTTCTTCCTCAGCGCCTCCAGGACCCCGGGGAATTCAGGAACCTCTGGCAGGGGCGCCTTCCCGGTCAGCACGGCCTGAAGGATCTGCGGATCGATACGGGCCCCGGCGAGCGCCGCCACCGTGTAGGCGCCGAGGGAGAAGCCCGCCGCGCCGACGTGACCCAGGGGTTGTTCGCGGGCGAGTGCGTCGAGCACGAACGAGACATCCCGAGGCCGCTCCCATACGTGGAGGAAGCCCTCCGGCTCGTAGCCGTCGACGAAGTTGTTTCCGTGGTGATCGAGGGCGGCCACCCGGAACCCTGCTTCGCGCAGCGGGCCTACCAACCACTCCATGTCGCTTCCTGAACCGCCGGTGCCGTGCGAGACAACTATCAGCGGAGCAGGTACAGAGGGCGGGGCCGACGATTCCCACAGATAGAGACGGATGGGCCGTGCACGGTGCGGGTCCACCAGATCAGCGCGGCTTTCATCGTGCAGGACACGTATCAGCGGCTGTTCCTGCCCGGAGATCTTCATGACCACATCGTAGGGAGGCAACCGCCCCTGCTGGTACGCCTTCCCCCTTCAGCGGGGCGAGTTGGGGGCAGCTCACGTCGAGCCGATGAAGGGGTCCGCCGGGGCCCGGCGCCTACCCGGTCACTGCACCCCGTGGGGCCGGAACTGGATGCTGATACGTCCTCCCGCGGCCCGCGCGGATTTGGGGACGGAATGCTCCCAGGTCCGCTGACAGGAACCGCCCATCACGATCAGATCGCCGTGCCCGAGGGGGCGCCGGACGACGGCACCGCCGCGGCGCGGGCGCAACAGCAGGTCGCGGGGCGCTCCCACGGACACGATGGCGACCATCGTGTCCTCGCTCGCTCCCCGGCCGATGCGGTCGCCGTGCCAGGCCACACTGTCGCGCCCGTCGCGGTAGTGGCACAGACCGGCCGTCGTGAAGGGTTCACCGAGCTCAGCGGCGTAGTGCGTGGACAGAGCCTGGCGTGCTTCGTCGAGGGCGGGGTGCGGCAGCCGTTCGCCGGAGCGGTAGAAGGCGAGCAGGCGCGGGACGTCGACGAGCCGCTCGTACATCTGCCGGCGTTCGGCCTTCCAGGGCACATCCGTGGCCAGCTGTTCGAACAGGACGTCGGCGCCACTCAGCCAGCCGGGCAGCAGGTCGATCCAGGCACCGTCGCCGAGTCCGGTCCTGCTCAGCCCGGCCAGCGGACGTAGACACACGTCTTCACTCTGATCGAAGAGGGACCCCTGGACCTGGTGCGATGCCATACCTCCAGAGTACCCCTAATTCGAACACGTGAACCATTAGGGTCGGGCGTACGCATCCACCGGCCCACGCGGTCGCGACCGGGCGATGCCGTGCGTTCACTGCGGTCGAGCGGTCGTCGCCGTCGAGCAGTTCGAGCCGGCGCGACGAAATCCCGGGGTTGTCGAACAGCCCGATCCGGACGGCCTCGGCCACCTCGCAGCTGAGGAAAGCCACCCTGGCAGAAGGCTGGGTATCGAAGGCGTCCCGTCCTCCCAGCACGGGCACCGGTCGTCCCGGCGTACCGGATCCGGGCGCCGGCCCTGCGCGTAGGGTGCCTGGATGATCGGGACACCAGAGGCGTTCTCGGGGAGCACCATCGCGCGCGAGGGAGAACCCGGGGCGGCGTGGCTCGCGGTCCTGCCCACCGTCGTCGACGAGTTGTTGGCCCGCTGGGACTGCGTGCCGGACGGCGAAGTGATGCACGGGGGTGTCGGGATCATCGTTCCCGTACGGCGGCGGGACGGCGGGGCCGCCGTACTGAAGGTGTCCTTCCCCCACCCCGGCAACGTCCACGAGCCGGACGCGTTCGCGGTGTGGGGCGGGCGCGGAGCCGTCCTGCTGCACGAGCGGTATGACGAGTCCTTCGCCATGCTCCTGGAGCGGGTCCGGGCGTCGACCCTCGCGGAGGTCGAGGACGACGACGAGGTGGTGACGGTCGCCGGAAGGCTCAGCCGCCGACTGGCGGTCCCCGCGCCGCCCGGCCTGCCCCGGCTGCGGGGGCTGGCCGAATCCTGGGAGGAGCAGCTGCGCAAGGATGCCGAGGAGCTGACGCACGCGCTGTCGCCCTACGTGGTCGACACAGCAGTGGCGACCGTCCGGGAACTGGGCCGGGTCCAGCCCGACACTCTCGTCCACGGTGACCTGCACGGCGGAAACATCCTGCGCGCCGACCGTGAGCCGTGGCTGGCAGTCGATCCGAAGGGGTACGCGGGAGATCCCGCTTACGACGGCGGCACGCTGCTCACATCGCGCGCCTTGACGATGTTCGGGGCGGACGACCTCCACCGGGCCGTCCTCCGCGCTCTGGACGCCTTCGCCGAAGCTGCGGAACTCGATCGCGTACGCGTCCGGCGATGGGCTCAGCTTCATGCCGTCCAGGCCGCGTTCTGGGGTCGGCGCCACGGATTCCGCAGAGCACGCAGCGGACCTCGGCTGGACCGGCTCACCGAATTCGCCGACCATCTGGCGATGCTGCTCACGGAGAGCGGCCAGGGTCCGTCGCCCGGCTGACGTGCGGGCGTCCGCGGCAGAACCTCGCGACGCCGCGCAGGACGGTGTGGCAGCCGCCTCACCCGCCACTGCGTACTGACCGGCGTGAGCGCGTGCCCCACGCCGGTCAGTCGATGCTCAGGACTCCTGATCAAGAGGTGGCGCAGGTGGTCCCGTTGAGGGTGAATCCGGTCGCGGCGGTGTTGGTCGCACCCCGGGCGCCGTTGAAGCCGACGGTGACCGAACCGCCGGCGGGTATGGCGGAGGTGTACGAGGCGGGGGCCACACTCACCGCACCGCCGTTCTGCGTGAAGGACCCGCCCCAGGCGTGGCTCACGGTCTGGCCGTCGGCGAACGAGAAGGCCAGCTTCCATCCGTTGATCGCCGTGGTGGAGGTGTTACGGATGATGATCTCGCCCTGGAATCCGCCGGGCCAGTCACCGACCACTCGGTAGCCGACGGAGCAGGCCGTTCCGGGTGTACCGGTGCCCTTGTCGGTGAGGACAGCCACGGTCGCCGAGCGGGTCGAGCGGTTCCCGGCCGCGTCGCGGGCGTAGACGGCAAAGGTGTAGGACGTCTCGGCGGTGAGGCCGCTCACCGTGACGCTGTTGGTGGAGGAGGCGGCGGCCGCGGTCTCGGATCCGCCGCTGACGCGGACGATGTCGTAGCCCACGACGCCGACGTTGTCGGTGGCGGCGGTCCAGTTGAGGGTGGCGGAGGTGGCCGTCACGGCCGAAGCGGTCGGGGTGCCGGGGGCTCTCGGGGCCTCGGTGTCTCCCGGTTCGCCGCCGCCGAAGACGGTGGCCTCCCGGGACGTCTGGGCGATGCCGTTGACGCCGTTGAAGATGCGCTCGCCCCAGGAGCTGAGCCTGGTGGGGTCGAAGTCGATCGTCAGGTCGAGGATCGGGTCGGTGTTACCGCTCCAGGACCAGGCCAGGTAGCCGAGCTTGAGCTGTTGGGCGGTGGCCATCATGGTGTTCTCGTCCGGGTCGCCGTACTGGTCGGCGGGCCCTCCGAACTCACCGATCAGGATCGGCAGGCCGGCGTCGACGAACGCGTTCAGGTAGTCGGTGACCTTGTCGGCGGTGTTGTAGACGCTGTACATGTGGATCGAGAAGATCAGGTTGCCGGTGGGGTCGGCGTCGTAGACGGTCTGGGCGTTGGCACGCATGACGCCCTGCCAGTCCTGGCCCCAGTTCGGCGCGTCCACCATGATCGTGTGCTCGAACCCCGCGGTGCGCAGCTTCTTGACGGCGGAGGTGGTGGGCTCGGTCCAGCCTTCGGGGTTGCTGTTGCCCCAGGGCTCGTTGCCGATGTTGATGATGACGTAGTTCTCTTCACCGGTGAGTACGCTCTGCAGGCCGAGCCAGTAGTCAGCGGCATGGTCGAGCGTTCCGGCCGCCGCGTCCTCGCCGTAACCAGTGGTGTCGTGCACCTCCAGCACACAGATGAGACGGTTCGCCTTGCACTGGTCGACGATGCTCGCAACGTCCGCGGGGCTGTTCTTGCTCCAGCGGTGTCCGTCGGAGAGAACCACGCGGACCGTGTTGGCGCCCGTGGCCTTGATGTCGGCCAGCGACTGCGTCTCGCCGGGGTACCAGGTGTGGGCGTGATTGACGCCGCGCATGACGAAGTCGTTGCCGTTGGCCTCGAGCAGACGGCCGTCGCTGATATGGAGGCCGGTGGCGAGCGCGCCGGCTTCGTCGGCCTGCGCCCGGGCCTGAGCCGCGGCAGGGCCCGGAATCCCGACAACGACGAGCCCGAGTAAGGCGGCCAGAGCGGTCAGCAGAACGGTGACCGGGCTCTTACGTCTCGTACGTCCAGTTGTTCTCATTACGACTCCAGAGGATGAGCGCCAGGAAACATCAGCCAGAAATGTGGGAGCGCTCCCATAAAGCCATCATGCCAGGGGCACGTCAAGACGTTGCGCACGCTCCGGCACGGGAACGACCGCAAGCCGAGCGGGAATCCGGCGTACGCGAAAGGGATGACGAGAGACATCACCCGGCAAACCCGCCGGGCCTCGGGGCCGGCGAGGCGGACGTGCGGACTTCCCGGCCGCACGCCTGCCTCCCGGGCGCCGAACGGCTCGTCAGGCGTTGGGGTCGAACGGGACGCCGGCCGGCTTGGCCTTCTCGAGGTGACTGTTGAAGTTGCCGTCCTTGAGGCCGAAGACGGCACTCCCGAAGTTCGCCTGTGTCAGCTTGTCCCGCAGACCGGCCGGGTAGCCGTTCCAGCCGACCAGCTTGGGGAACTGCCATCCGTGATAGTGGTTCTCCGGCGGCTCGTCGTTGGAGTTCGCGGGGCGGAAGCAGTGGGTGCTCACACCGTCCTTGTGGTACACGATCTTGGGATGTGTTCCGTCCCACCGGATCTGATCGCGACCGTAGATGTCGAAGTCGCCGTGAGCGGACGTGGATACGTAGCGGGCCTCGTTGTTCTGCACCCACACCACGACATGTTCCCAGTCATGTCGGTGCCCGCCGAGCCCGCTGCCGGCCACTGCCTGGTCCTTCTCGAAGTAGAGACCGTAGATGATCGCGCACCAGCCGTTGTTGCACTTGTAGCGGGCGTACCCGTTGGTGTTGTCCAGGTCCGAGGCGTCACGGCAACTCCCGTTGACGGCACCGGTGGTGTTGAGGCCGGGGGCTATGGTCCCGTCCGGCCCGATGGCGGGCGTGGAGTAGCAGCCGTCCGTGTCGTAGTCGTAAGCGGGCTGGAACGACTGCTCCATACCATCGGCATTGAGGGGCAAAGCACCGGGCGGGGCGGCGTACGCGCTCCCGGAAGTCGCGATGACCATGGCCAGGGCGCTGCCCACCACGAGCGACACCCTGCTGACTCGTGCTCTGCTCTTCACTGCTGCCTCCTGGTCGACGCGCGTCGGGGGTCACGCGGCTACGATTGACATGCCCATCGCAACCATGCTGAATCCCGCGACACACGGACCGAGCACCACCTGATGTCGAGGTGATGAAGGCTCAGCCAACACACGAAGGAGCGAGGCGCCCCTGTCGGGCGGCAGCAGGATCCCACCCGCGCCTCTCCATCAGTGGGCGGGGCGGGGCGGGGCGGTCGCTCCGGCTACCGGCCGTCCCCTGTCGCGCGAGGACGTCCGGGCGGCCGACGACACGCCTGCCCGTCGGCGAGGCGGGAGAGCGCGGACCCGCGCGAGCCCCGCGGCGGCGGCCCTGCGCACCCGATGGCGTCCGGTCAGCAGCGACTGGGTCGGACGCGAGCGGAGCAGTAGCCGGTCCCTACCATTCCCCCACCCGTCGATGCGAACGCGTCCACCCCGGCATCGGCGGAGGGATCAGCCGCGACCGGCCTCCTGCGCGGCGCGCTCCAGCCGGCCTCGGTAGCTCTCCCACGACGACTGATCGCCCGGCGGCATGTTGTCGTTGCCCTTCGCCATCCCGACGGCCCCGTCGATGAGTTCCCTGACGATATCGGCGTGCCCGGCGTGCCGCTGGGTGTCGCCGAGCACGCGTACCAGCACGTGGTGCAGCGTCACACGGCTCCGCTCTTCCGGCCACCAGGGGACGCGGCCGACAGCATCGAGACCGTGCGTGGCGATCGTGGTGTCCGCGTGCTCCCAAGCCCGGCGGTACAACCCCACGACCATGTCGCGGGACTCATCCGGGGTGGCCCACATGTCCGCCCCCGGTTCGGCGTCCTCCCCGTACCAGGACGGCGGTTCATCGAAGAACGGCCGCCCGAACGTGTCCCCGAAGTAGCCCAGTTCCACGCCGGTGAGGTGCCTGACCAGGCCCAGCAGATTCGTGCCGGTCGGCGTCAGCGGACGACGGATGTCGTACTCCGCGAGGCCGTCGAGCTTCCACAGCAAGGCATCACGGGCGGCTTGCAAGTAGTGGAGCAGGTCCGCCTTCGACTCCGAATCGGTCATGCCGGGAAGTCTCCCATCCCCCTCCGACCATCGCGCCGCCGACGACTCCCGCCGAAGAGAGGCCCGCTCGGCCACCTACCCCTTGAACTAATATGTAGATCGGTCTAGTTTTACGCCATGGGACAGAAGGGCACCGAAACACGGGACAAGCTGCTGACTGCGACACAGGAGCTGATCGAGGCCGGGGGCTACTACGGCGCCGGACTCAACCAGGTGATCGCCGCCAGTGGCGCGCCCCGCGGTTCGCTCTACTTCCACTTCCCGGGCGGCAAGGACCAGTTGGTCGCTGAGTCCGTCCGGCGCGCCGGACAGTCGATCGGAGTCGCCCTGGGCGAGCCGGCCGACTCCGGCTCGTCGGTGGCCGAGCTCGTCAACGGGGTGCTGCGGCACCTGGGCGACCGACTGGAGGAGTCCGGCTGGCGCAAGGGATGCCCTGTGGCCACCGTCGCGCTGGAAACGGCCGCCGTCAACGATCCGCTGCAGGAGGCATGCTCCGAGGTCTACACCTCCTGGGAAGCCGCCCTGCGCGTACAACTGACGGGCCGTCCCGACGCCGACGACCTCGCAGTCACGATCCTGGCGCTCGTGGAAGGAGCACTTCTGCTGGCCCGGGCACACCGCAGCAGGGAGCCGCTGGATCGCGTCGCCCGCCAGGTCGACGTCCTCATGAGCTGACACGGCCCGCTGTCGTCTGCGGGCCCTTTTCGCGGTGCAAAAAATATGTAGACCGATCCATCAAGGAGCCTCATGGATGCGATTGTCTTCGGCGCGACCGGCTTCATCGGCCGCTCCCTCGTCGCGGAACTGCTCACCCGGGGTCAGCGGGTGGCCGCAGCCGTCCGTCACGACACCCTGACTCCGTGGCTGGCCGCACAGGGAGTTGACACCGGCGGACTGGAAATCTTCGCCGCCGATATCACCCGACCACTGTCCGGACTGCCCGAGGTGCGCGACGTCTACAACGCCGCCGGCCGCTTCGCCTTCGGCCTCGATTCGCCGGAGGCCCGGGCGACCAACGTCACCGGGGCCCTCAACGTCCTCGAGTGGGCTGCCGGTCTGCCCCGGTTGCGCCGACTGGTGCACATCAGCGGCTACCGGGTGAGCGCCGCCGGCAGCCGTCCCGACCACTCCGCGCTCGGAGCGTACGAGGCGTCGAAGGCCGAGGGTGATCTCGCGATGCGTGCCCGGGCCGATGAGTTGGGGGTTCCGCTGACCATCGCCAATCCGGCCACCGTGATCGGGCCCGGTCAGTACATCGGTCTGGCCACGCTCGTCGAGAACCTGTGGAACGGGCGCCTCCCCGCCTCGCCCGGCGGGCCCGACACCTTCGTGCCGGTCACGACGATCGACCACCTCGTACGGTTTCTGGCCGAGATCCCCGCATCGCCCCGGGGTGAGCACTACTGGGTGCTGGACGACTCCACGCCCCATCTCCCCGAGCTGATCGGAACGATCGCCCGCCACACAGGCGTGCGGGCCCCTCGCAGGACCGTTCCCGTCGGCCTCCTGCGGCGCCTGCCGCGCGGGTTGACCGGCGCCGATCCCGAGACGCTGTCGTTCCTGTCGGCCGACCGCTACCCGACGGCCTCAGCCCGAGCCTTCGCCGCGACGGCGGGACTGGAAATGCCCCCGGCCGCCGACGCGTTGCGCGCGTGGGCCGACGAGCTGGTGGCCGCCCGCTTCGGCTCCGCGACGCCCTGGCACAGCCCGTACGGCTTCCACTCCGTGGCGGGCAGCAGGACCTGGGTGATCGGAGAGCGGTACCGCCCCGCCCATGTCCTGCTGCACGGACTGCCGATGAACGCCGACCTCTGGGCGCCGCTCGCCGCCCGCCTCCCGGGGCCGGTCCTGGCCCCCGATCTGCCGGGGCTGGGGCGATCCTCGGCCACCTCCCGGTCGGTGGACACATGGCTGGCCGACCTTCTGAGCCCGATACGGAGCCGCCCCGTGCTCGTGGCGCACTCCGTCGCCTGCGGACCCGCGCTTCGCTTCGCCGTCGACCGACCGGACCGGATCAGCGGGCTCGTCCTCATCTCCCCGTCGTTCCTGCAGGCACCCGCTCCGCGGTTCGTCCGCTCGGGCGCGGCCGCCGCGATGATGCGCCGCATGTCCGCCGCCCGGCTGGCCCGGGCACTCGGTGTGCCCGAGGGTCGTGAGACGGAGAGCGCCGCGGCGGACCTCCGCCGTCCCGGAGCGGCACGCCGGGCAGTCTCGGCCCTGCGCACGGACATGACCGAACGCCGGCGGTCGCGGGTGCTGTTGGACCGGGTGACCGTGCCGGTCCGGATCGTGGCGGGCTCGGCCGACCCGCTGGTCTCGGCCGTCAACTGTCCCGTGGTCGAGATCGAGGGGGCGGGTCACTACCCCCAGCTGACCCATCCCACCCTGGTGGCCGGCCATCTCGGCACCCCTTCCGCCGCGTTCGGCGGATGACACCGGTTCCTGATCGCACCCGCCAAAGCTTCAGCCCGAAGCGGCTGGGGAAGCCGCAGCCTGGTTCCGGATCATCTCCAGCAACGTGGTGTGGGTCCGCTGGTCGGCTGCGGCAATCAGTCCACCTGCGCCGGTGTGCAGTGGCTGGCCGTGGATGCCGGTCACCACGCACCCGGCGGCTTCGCACAGGGCGATTCCGGCAGCGAAATGTACGGAGTCGCTCAGGTGGCCGTCGGTGACGTAGGCGGCTCTTCGGCCGGCAGCCACCCAGGCGACGGCCAGGGTCGTGGAGACGACGCGTGGCCGGAAGTGGTCGGTGAACCCTGGGGCGGCGAGGAGGTGAGCTGCCCGGAAGTCCGGTGCGTTGGGGAAGGGCGGGTCGAGGTTGACGTCGACGAGCCGGGATGCGGCCGAGGGGATGAGTTCTTCGTCGACTTCGCCCCTTCGGAGCCGGGCGCGCCTGCCGTCGGTCCAGAAGACCTCACCGCTGAACGGGTCGGCTGAAGCGGACACGGTGATGTCGCGCCCCACCCGCAGGGCCACGTTCACCGAGGCCAGCATGGTGTGTACGGCGTAGTTCAGCGTCCCGCACAACGGGTCGACGAGCCATCTGCGCTCCGCTCCGTCCGCGCCGCTGTGTCCGCTCTCCTCTCCCGTCACGGCGTCGTGGGGTCGGGCGGATCTCAGGATGCCGAGGATCGCCTTCTCCGCCGCGAGGTCCGCGCCTGTCGCGAAGTCGCCGTCGGACTTCTCGAACCGCTCCAGGGATTCCCCGTACATGTCGCGGACCACGGTCGCTCCTGCCCGTGCCGCCGCCAGAGCCAGTTGCGCATCGTCTTCCGTGTTCATGATCAGCATGTGCCCAGGGTATCCACGGCGCACCGTGACGGGCCGGCGATGGCGGCGGAGCTCCGGGTGGACGACGTTCGGCTGGTTTCCGACCATATCTCCCGCTTGTGCCGCCGTGGCAGCACCACTCTCCCGGCGAACCCTCCATCCGCCCCGTTGACATGGGCGAGAACCCGTTGCTTGGCTGAGGACAAGCGCTTTCGGCCGGACTTTGGAGCGTTCAGGTGGAGTTCTCGCGTCGTTCCGTGCTGTCCATGATCCCGGCGGTGACCCTGCTGACCGTGGCCCAGACACTTCGAGCCCGAGCGGCGGTCCGGCGCGAGCCGGACGCGTCCGGCCGCACAGTGGCCGACCATGACGCTCTGGTCCGCAACACCGTCGCGATCTTCGCCGGCACCACCGAAGCCAACGCCCGCCCCGAGGTCGCACCGAAACTCGCCGCCCTGCAGGCGACAGCTCGTACCAGGCTCGCCGCGATGGACAGCGCCGGACAGGGCGAACTCTTCGCGGGCGTCCCGCTCGGGACCAGCGACCCCAACCTGAGCCTGTCCTTCCAGTACCTGTACGACATCGCCCTCGCCACCGCTCTTCCGGGTACCGGCGCCTCGGAGCTCCGCGACGACAGCGCGGTCCGGCGGCGGGTCATCGACGGCCTGGTCCACCTCCACGACGCGTACTACGGCGATCAGGCCAAGGGCTACTACGGCAACTGGTTCCACTGGGAGATCGGAATCTCCGCCTACGTCACCAAGATCCTCGTCCTTCTGGCGGACGAACTCACGGCGTACCGGCCTGAGCTCGCCACGACCTATGTGGCCTCCATGGACGCCTACCTCCGCAACGGCAGGGACGGCGACGTCGATCTGGACTCGCGATTCCACACGGGCGCCAATCTCGCCGACATCACGACGAACCGGATCCTCCAGGGTGCCGTTCTCGGCGACGAGGTCCGCATCGCGAAGGCCGTAGCCGACCAATTGACCGTCTTCGCGACGATCGACCCGTACAACCCGCGGCACGGCGTCACGGACGGTTTCTACGCCGACGGTTCCTTCGTCCAGCACGGCTCCGTCGCGTACACGGGCTCCTACGGGAAGGGCCTGCTCACCCGCATCGTCCAGACGATAAAGATCCTCGACGGAACCGGCTACGTGTCCGGCGACAGCCTTGTCGGTGTCGTGCAGGGCTGGGTCGCCGACGCCTTCGCCCCGCTGATCTTCGAAGGCTGGATGATGGAGATCGTCAAGGGCCGCGCGGTCTCGCGGACCGGCACGGGGTACGCGGACGTCGCCGCCGTCGTGGAGGCCGTCGTCGACCTCTCCGCGTACACCACCGGCAGTGACACCGAGGCGCTCGAGGGCTACGTCAAGTACGTCGGTCTGGCCTCGAAGGCCGGCCTCGACGCGGCCTCCTTCGTCTCCCCCGTCAGCATCGCCCGCTACGCCGGCATCCTGAAGTCCTCGGCACCCGCGAGGGACCTCGGTCCAGCCGCCTCGCACACCGCGTTCAACGCGATGGACAGGACCGTCCACCGGCGGCCCGGCTACGCGTTCGCCCTGACCCGCAGCTCCGCGCGCATCAGCAAGTACGAGTACATGAGCGGCGAGAACCTGATGCCGTGGTTCCAGGGCGACGGCGCGCACTACCTCTATCTCTCCGGCAAGGACCAGCGGCAGTCGTTCGGCATCGACTACTTCACGGCCGTCTCCCCGTACCGCCTGGCCGGCGTCACCGCTCCGGTGGAGACGCGCCGCACCGTCCCCGAGCTCTACGGGACGCTCTGGTACGACAACCCCGAGCGCGGCTTCACCGCATCGTCCGAGTCGCAGAACGCCTACGTCTACTTCCCCCGCGGCAGCCACGCCTTCTCGGGCGGCACCCGTCTGGGCCCTTACGGTGTGGCCGGTCTCGTCCAGTCCGACGACGCGGCGTACACCGCCGAGCAGGCGGGCGAACTCCCCGACGACTTCGTCGCCTACCAAGGGGCCCGTGCCACCAAGTCGTGGTTCATGTTCGACGACGAGATAGTGGTCCTCGCCGCAGGAGTGGCCGGACTCGCGGACCGCGCGGTGACCACGAGCGTCGACAGCCGTATCGCCGCTCCCTCAGCGCCCGTCACCCTCACCGGGGCCCTCCGTGACGGGACGCCCTGGCAGGGCACCGGGACCGCCCCACTGGCCTGGCTGCGTTACGCCGATGCCGAACAGGGGGCCGCGATCGGGTACGTCTTCCTGTCCGGCCCTCGGCCGGCTGTCGCACTCGGCGCAGTCACCCGCAGCCGGCGTGTCGTACGACTGACCAATCCCGACACCCCGGTCACCAAGCAGATCTTCACGCTCTCGTACGAGCAGGCCGCCGGGGAGCGGCCGGCCGCGATGGCGCACGTCCTCGTCCCGAACGCCTCGGCCCGGCAGTTGGCCGCCTACGCCCATGGCCCGCTCTCCGTACTGGCCAACACCGCCCGCCTGCAGGCCGTCACGCACACCCGCCTGGGAGTGGTCGCCGCCAATTCCTTCGCCCCGGGCAGGCACCGTGCCGACCGCCTCACCATCGACGGCGCGGCGTCGGTGATGCTTCGCCGGGCTCCCGACGGCACGTGCTCGGTCGCGGTGTCCGATCCCACGACGCAGCGGAGCACGGTCTCGGTCACGATCCACGGACCGGCCTTGCGGGCCCTCTCGGCCGACGACGGCGTCCGCGTCCGCCGCGTCCTCGGCGGCACTCGCCTCGACGTCACGACCCGTCACGCCCATGGCCGCAGCTTCACCGCCACGCTGGGACGGCGCTGACGGCGCCTTCGGGGGCCTCGTCCCGGCCCCGATGGCCCTCAGCGCGACTCTGCCGTCAGGACAGTGACTCGGCGGCCACGGATGCCGCCTGCGCGATCAGCCGGTCGTCGTACTTTGCCCCGTCCTCGGTGCGGTTCGACATGATCGCCATGACGATGGGGGCGGCGCCCGGCGGCCACACCACAGCGATGTCGTTGCGGGTGCCGTACGTGCTGCCGGCCCCCGACTTGTCGCCGGTCTCCCAGCCGTCGGGCACTCCGGCCCTGACGAGCCCGGTGCCGGTGGTGCTGGTGCGTAGCCACTCCGTGAGCTGTGCTCGTTCACCCGTGCCCAGGACGTCGCCCAGGACGAACGCGCGCAGGTCTGCGGCCAGGGCCCGCGGCGTGCTCGTGTCCCGTGTGGCACCGGGGGTCCAGTCGTTCAGTTGCGGCTCGCGGCGCTCCATCCGCGTCACGTCGTCGCCGATCTCCTGGAGTTCGGCATCCAGTCCCCGAGGGCCGCCCACCTGGTCGAGCAGCAGATTGGCAGCGGTGTTGTCGCCGAAGCGGACGGCGGCGTCACAGAGGGCGCCCAGGGTCATCCCGCTCCCAGTGTGCTTCGACGTCACGGGAGAGGGCGGGACCAGTTCATCCGGGGAGTACCTGACTGTCCGTCCCATCCCGTCCAGGGAGTACTTCCGCAGCACAGCACCGGCGGCGAGCACCTTGAACGTGGAGGCGTAGGCGAACCGCTCTCCGTCGTTGTGAGCCACTTCGCGTCCGCTGCCCGTGTCGACAGCGTAGACACCCAGCCGGGCACCGAACTTGCGCTCGAGCTCCTCGAATTCAGGGGCGGACTCCCCCGCGCCCGGGCTCGGCCCCACCCCCGTCGCAGCGGACGAGGCCGGGAACGCGGGCGAGGCCGGGGGGACGTCCTGGCCGCAGGCCGCCACAGGGGTGACCAGCAGCATGGCGAGCGCACCGCCTACAGCGCGTCGGGCACCTGAACCCCGCATGGTCGAAACCTCCTTGGCGCGCCCCTGCCCGGGGCGGCGTAGGGGATGGAGCGGCATCGTCCATCCCGGTTCACAGGCACGGGCATCGCCTCCGCCCGCACCCATGGACATCCTCACATCCCCGCCCGCACCGGCCGCCGGAGCAGGTACACGGCCGCGGTCGACACCAGGAGGGCCATGCACGCGATGAACACCAGCCCCGCACCCTCCAGGCCGATGGGACCCGACAGCACTCCCACACCGATCACTGGCACCGAGATTCCCGCGTACGCCACCACGAACAGGGTCGAGATCACCGCCGCGCGCCGGTCCTCGGGAGACGCCCCGGCCACCGCGGACAGCGCCCCGCGGAACGCCAGCCCCTGCCCCACTCCGCCGACCAGCGCGCTCAGCACCACCAGGAACAACAGGTCCCATCGCAGTGCTCCCGCGAGAAGCGCCAGCCCGGCGAGGAGACCGGCGCAGCCCAGGGGCAGCGATCGCGCCACGCCGACCCTGCCGACTGCCAGCTGCCCGGCGGTCGAGGCGAAGAAGGCCAGCGCGACGACCAGTCCGCTCACCGCGTGGTTGTCCACATCAAGGGATTCCGCGAGGAACGCCGGGCTGACCGACGTGAAC
The DNA here is from genome assembly GCF_040605575.1 of Streptomyces sp. NPDC005566. Taxonomy (NCBI): domain Bacteria; kingdom Bacillati; phylum Actinomycetota; class Actinomycetes; order Kitasatosporales; family Streptomycetaceae; genus Streptomyces; species Streptomyces sp. NPDC005566. The sequence goes on from NZ_JBEXDB010000015.1 coordinate 134,979, forward strand.
ACGCCGAAGAGCGCGAACCCGACGAACGAGGCGATCGCGGCCGGCGCGAACACCGACCGCACCTGCGGGGGCAGGCCGGGCCGCCGCGGCCTTACGGTACTCAGCGGACGTCGCTCCGGTACGGTCTCCCCGAGTCCCACCGTGATCGCGGCACAGGCGGCCAGCAGGGTGAGATGCACGGCGAACGGCAGGTACAGGGGCCAGGGGGCGTACTGCGCGAGCACCCCGGCAAGCAACGGGCCGCAGCCCAGCCCGCCCATGTTGGCGGCAGTCGCCACGAACGTGGCCCGGGAGGCGCCGCCGTACGGTGCCAGCTCCATCACGTACACCGTGGCGGCCCCGGTGAACAGGCCCGCGGACAGGCCGGACAGCAACCGCCCCGCAAACAGCCAGCCCAGCCCGGTGGCACACAGGAAGCAGACGGCGCTCGCCGCCGCGAACCCCAGGCCCGCCAGCAGTACGGGCCGCCTGCCCACGACGTCGGAGACGTTGCCGGCCAGCAGCAGCACACCGATGACCCCGAAGGCATAGACGGCGTACACGACGGTCACCGTCAGCTCGGAGAACCCGAACTTGTCCTGGTAGAGGCCGTAGAGGGGGGTCGGCAGCGTGGTGCCCGCCATGCACACGGCGAACACCGCTCCGCTGAGGAAACACTGGCGCCACCCTTGGCGATCACCGTCCATGCCGCGACCGTAACCCCACGTGCCGCCCCCGACCGGCCAGGCGTGCCCGGCGTGCCCAAACCAGTGAGGGGTGACGGTCCATGCGTCGGGAGACAGCGTTCATCAGTCCCGGTGGGTGCTCGTCACTGCGCCTGGGACGAAGGCCTTGCGGCGGGGCCGGAGGTGACCTCGACGTCGGACGGGTCGAGCGCCAGGTGCTCCGCGGCGCACTCGACGACCGCGCGCACCGGCCCACCGCACGCGGTGTGGCGAAGGTCGAGCACGGGCACCTCGGGGTCCACGGCGTACGTCTCGCCCCATTGCCGCAGGGCCACCAGGACGGGCCACAGCTCCCAGCCCTTCCGGGACAGGCGGTACTCCTGCCTGGTGCGTCGGCCCGGTTCCCGGTACGGGACCGTGCGCATGATCCCGGCGGCCGTCAGTTTGCGCAGCCGGTCCGAGAGGACCGCTTCGGACAACCCCACATGACGGTGGAAGTCGTCGAAGCGCCGTACGCCGTTGGCCGCGTCACGCAGGATCAGCAGCGTCCACTTCTCGCCGACGATGTCGAGCGTGCGCTGGACCGGGCAGTTCTCCGTACTCGTCTCCAGCCACTCCATCCGACGATGATAGACCGCTTGACTTCATTGTTGACAGTCAGCTGCGGACCTGGCTAGCTTCACCTGACATAGTCAGCGAAAGGCAGCACCATGGGGCGATCTCGCACCTACGAATGGCAGGACCCGGCCGTCACGGCGGCCGCCGTCGGCCGGGGCACCGGCCTGGAATTCCTCCGTGACATCGCGGCCGGCCGCCTCCCCGGCCCCCCGGTCGGAGCGACCGTGGACTTCAACCTCGACGAGGTCGAGCACGGACGCGCCGTGTTCTCACTGCTCCCGGGCGAGGAGCACTACAACCCCATCGGCAGCGTGCACGGCGGCATCTTCGCCACCCTGCTCGACTCCGCGGCCGGCTGTGCCGTCCAGTCCACACTGCCGCGCGGCACCGGATACACCTCCCTGGACCTGACCGTGAAGTTCCTGCGCCCGGTCACCGTCGGGACCGGCAGGGTCCGGGCTGTGGGAAGAGTCGTGAGCAGCGGCCGCCGCACCGCGCTCGCCGAGGCACAGCTGCTCGACGCCGGGGACCGTCTGCTCGCCCACGCGACAAGCAGTTGTCTGCTGTTCTCCGTGTCCGCTGCCTGAACGGCTGCATATCGTTGCGCCATGGACGTGTTCGACGAGTTGTTGCGGAGTGTGCGGGGCCGGGGAGCAGTGTTCGGCCGGTCGATGCTGTGGCCGCCGTGGTCGCTGCGATTCACCGACGGGGCGTACCTGACCTTCTGCGTGCCCCTGCGAGGTGCCGGGTGGATCGTGCCGGAGGGCGGTGAACCGCGGCACGTAGGACTCGGCGAAGCCGCGATCGTCCGGGGCCCCGCGCCGTTCACCTTCACCGACGACATCACCCGGCAGCCGGGAGCGGGCGCGCGGGAGGTGCGCTGGAGCGAGGATCCGGGGAGCGGGCAGGACCCGGATCACGAACTCGGCGGTACCACCGTCCTGCTGGCGGCGGCCTACGACGTGCGGGCCCAGGTTCCGCAGCGGCTGCTCCGGGTCCTGCCCCCGGCTCTTGTCGTACCGGAAGGCCATGACTGCACGGCGATGCGGGACTACCTGGAGGTGCAGATAGCCGGGACGCGTCCGGGCCGCCAGATCGTGCTCGACCGGTTGCTGGACTGGCTGCTGGTGTGCACGCTCCGGGACTGGTTCGACCGCCCGGAGGCCGAGTCGCCGGGGTGGTACCAGGCACTCGGGGACGAGGTGGCGGGTCCCGCGCTGCAGGCGATTCACGAGGACCCCGCGCACCCCTGGACGACGGCGGGCCTGGCGGCCCGGTCCGGAGTGTCGCGTACGACACTGGCCAAGCGGTTCACCGAGCTCGTCGGGGAGGCCCCGGTCGCGTATCTGACGGAGTGGCGGATGACCCTGGCCGCCGATCTGCTGAGCCGCCCCGAGCTGACCGTGGCGGCGGTCGCTCGCCAGGTCGGGTACGCGGACGCGTTCGGTTTCAGCGCGGCATTCAAGAGACTCCGGGGCGAGAGCCCGAGCACGTATCGCCTGGAGGCGGTCGACCGCGCACCGGGCCGGGCCGCCGCCCCGACAGCCTGATCGCGCAGGATGCGTACGGGCATCGACCCACCCGTATGCTCCTCGCCGCTGTCACTCAGCGCCAAGCCCCTTCGGCTGCCGCGTCCCGGACGAAGTCGGCGAAGTCACGCGGTGCCCGGCCGAGTGCCCGCCGCACCCCGTCGGAGACCTGGGCCTCCCTGCCCGTGCGGATCGGCAGGAGCGCATCGGCCCAGAGCGCGGCCTCGGCCTCCGGCATTCCCTGGGCCACAAGCCCGGCCCTGAACGCGGCATCGTCCACTCCGACGTACGACGCACGCCGGCCGGTCGCCCTCGCGATCTCGTCGAGGACCTCGGCGAGGCCGAGCGCACGGGGGCCCGACAGTTCGTACACCTCGCCCGTGTGGCCGTCCTGGGTGAGTGCGGCGACGGCCACCGCCGCGATGTCGTCCGCGTCGACGAACGCGGCGGCTCCGTCCCCGACGGGCAACGCGAGTTCGCCGCCCGCCACGCCGTCGAGGAAGACCCCCTCGCTGAAGTTCTGGGCGAACCAGCCGGGCCGCAGGATCGTCCAGTCCGCCCCGGAGGCCCGCACGGCCGCCTCGCCCTCCCTGTGCGGACCTTCGCCTTCGTAGGCTTCGCCGAAGTAGCCGGGCACGTCGACGCCCCGGGCCGAGAGCAGCACAAGGCGTTCCACCCCGCTCGCGACTGCCAGCTCGACCAGGGCAGGCGTCGGAGAGGGCGAGGTGTCCAGCGGAACGATGTAGACGGCGGTGACTCCTTCCAGGGCGGCCTTCCAGGTGTCCGGGTCCGCCCAGTCGAACCGGGTCTCCCCGGACCGCGAGGCCGCGCGTGTCCGTACGCCCTGTTCGCGGAGGCGGGCCACGACCCTGCGGCCGGTCTTGCCGGTACCACCGGTCACCAGTACGTCGACGGGCGCCTTCTCGTCTTTCTGTGTCATGACGCAAGCGTGTGCCTGCGGGCCCCGAACTGCCATGCCTCAGCGTCCGGAACGGCTGTCCATGCGTCCGGACGAGGACCGGCGCAGCGGTGCCCGTGGCGGCAGCCCACCGTCGTCAGCCGTCCGCGTGACGGTGACGGCGAACATCACCGTCATCTGGTTCTGTAGGGGGAGCCTGCGGTCTGCGGAGCCGGGACCGATGAGTTCTCCGGCGGCCCGGTGTCTCACAGGGAGCTACGGAAACGTCCGGCCCCCAGAGAAGAGAGTGGTGCGCGATGAGGTTGGTACTGCAGGAGTTCCTGTCGCTGGACGGCGTCTACCAGGGCCCGGGATCGCCGGACGAGGACACCAGTGACGGGTTCACGCGGGGCGGGTGGTTCGTTCCGCACATGGACGAGGAGTTCGAACGGCAGGCCGGCACCTGGCTCGCCACGGCGGATGCGTTCCTGTTCGGCCGCCGAACCTACCTGAACTTCGCACGGGACTGGCCGCAGATGACCGAGCACCCGTTCGCCGGCATTCTGAACGGCCTGCCGAAATACGTCGCCTCCCACAGCCTGACCGAGGCCGCGTGGGACCGGACCACGATCCTGTCCGGCGACATCCCTGCCCAGGTCGCCGAACTGAAGCAGCAGTCCGGTCGGGACCTGCAGATCCACGGCAGCGGTCGGCTGGGTCAGTCCCTGCTGGCGGCGGGACTGGTCGACGAACTGCGTCTCGCGATCGCCCCGGTGGTCGTGGGCACGGGCCGCCGCCTGTTCCCGGACGGCGGCGCCCCGGTCGGCCTGCGGCTCCTGCGCAGTCGGACGACACCGGGCGGACTGGCGATTCACATGTACGAATCGACAGGGCTGCCGGAGTACGGGAGGTACGGGGCCGACGTGTAGGCGGTCGGCCGAGGGCTCAGAGCACGACGCGGAAGTGTGTGGTCAGCCGTGCCTGGTCGTCGAGGACGTGGAAGGCGAGTCCGGGTGGCTGCTCGCGGTCCGCGGGGGCGCTTCCCTCCCAGGGCATGCGCAGGGTCCAGGTGATGGCCGGAGCGACGATCAGCGGAAGCCCGCTGAAGGTCGAGGCGGCGGCGGTGTGGGCGTGGCCGGTGAGAACGGCGGCCACCTGCGGGTGCCTCCTGAGCAGGTCGGCCAGTTCCTCGGGCTGTTCGAGCTTGCCGGAGTCGGGGAGCGGGTGATGGAGGTCGACCGGCGACTGGTGGAAGGCGATGAGCGCCGGTGTCCCTTGCGGCAGGGCGTCGAGCGTGGCGTCGATCCAGGCCAGTGTCCGGGCGTCGAGGCGTCCCTCGTCACGGCCCGGGATGGTGGAGTCGCACATCAGGATCGCGGTGCCGGTGATGTGGTGGACCTCGTTGACGGGGCCGGGATCGGGCGTCTCTCCCAGCAGGGCCTTGCGGTACGCGGGGCGCGCGTCGTGGTTGCCGGGGCAGGTCAGCACCGGGAAGGACGCGGCCAGGATGCCTTTCGCCTCCTCGTACTCGGCTTCCTCGCCGTGGTCGGCGATGTCCCCGGTGACCAGGAGGGCGTCGACCGGGTGCGGCAGGGCGCGCAGGTGGTCCATGACGCGAGTGGCACGTCGGGTCGCTCTGTCGCTGCCGTCCAGGTGCAGGTCGCTGATGTGGGCAAGCAGCGTCATCGCTCCTCCTTCTTCTCCGGTGGCGTTCACGGGCCGACGGCGTGCGCCCGGGAGTTGTGCAGCCACCTCAGCTTCTAACGGTAAATTCTGATTTACCGTTAGGTACTCTAGGCGGCGCGGGGAGATGTGCTCAAGTGGTTGTCGACCGTTCGCGGAAGAAAAAGGGAAGCCTCCATGGAACGCTGGCTGGCGTTGGACCTGGCGAGCACGATTCGCCACGACGGGGACGGCGGTGTCACCGACGACCTCGCCACGGTCCGGGACACGGCCCTCTGGATTCACGACCAGGGCGAACTGCCCGGCGGCGCCGCCCCGTCCGGCGAGCTCGTGGTGGACGAGAACCTCAGGCTCGCGGTCATCGAGGTGCGGCGGGCGGTCCGTGCCCTGTTCGCCCGCGCGGTCAGTCCCGCTCCCCCCAGCCCCGCGGACGCCCATCGGCTGATGCCTGCCGACCGGGCCATCGCTCACCTCAATACGGTCGCCGCCCGGGAGCCGGTCGCCCCGCAGCTCGTCTGGCCCCTCGAAGGAGCCCCCACCGCCCGGCTGTTGTCGGCGCAGGACGACCTGTCGATCCGTCTTGTCGCACAACTCGCCCGTGCCGCCATCGACTTCCTGAGTGGCCCCCGGCACGGGGAGTTGCGGGCATGTACCGCGCCGCGTTGCGTGCGCTACTTCGTCAAGAGCCACGGGCGGCAGGAATGGTGCAAACCCTCCTGCGGGAACCGCGCCCGCGCGGCACGCCATTACAGCCGTCAGCGCACCGACGGCGCTGCCGGTACCGCGCTTCCCTAGCACAGGCGGTCGGCCCGGAAGGGGAGTTCGGCGGAAGATCACCGATCGGCTGCGGGCGTCGTCAGCTTCGGGGCCATGCCGGCGAGTTCTTGACCGATGAGCAGGCCGGTTCGTACGGGAAGTTCAACGAGGAGCCGACCGGCCGGAGCTGGAGCGGTTCTTCTTCCTCGACGACGAGGACCACAACCTGATCGCGAAGCGGCGCGGTGACCACGGTCGGCTCGGGTTCGCCCTTCAGATGTGCACCGTGCGCTACATCAGCCGGTTCCTCCCTGACGACCCGCTGGACGTTCCGTGGGCGGTAGTGGAGTACCTCGGGGAGCAGCTCGGCATCGAGGACGTCTCGTGCGTGAAGCAGTACGCCGAGCGCAAGCCAACGGCGTACGAGCACGCGTGGGAGATCCGGGACGCTTACGCCTACCGCGAGTTCCCCGCTGCCGAGGGCGATCATGAAAATCCGCGTGCGGTCGCACGGGGCGCAGTGATAGACATCCGGCGTGCAAAACACTATGGACTTCCCTGACCTGCTGCGACTCATCGACGAACGGTCGGGCGCCCTCCGCGCCGTGGTCGCCGCCGCTCCCAGCCTCGATGTGCAGGTGCCGACCTGCCCCGGGTGGACGCTGTTCGATCTGGTGAAGCACCTGGGTGGGGGAGACCGTTTCTGGGCCGCCATCGTCGGCGCGGGGCCTGCCGACGCTCCCCCGGCCGAGGCCACCGCTGCGCGGGCCGCTCTGGAAGTGCCGCGGGAGCGTGAGGCCCTGCTGGCCTGGCTGGCCGCGTCGACGCAACTACTGGTGAGCGCCCTGCGCGAGGCAGGACCGGAGAGCGGTTGCTGGACGTGGTGGCCCGCGTCGCAGTCACCGCAGACCGCCGGCGGCACCGCCCGGCACCGGGTCCAGGAGACCGCGGTGCACACGTACGACGCCCAGCTCGCCGGGGGCGCCTCGCAGCCGCTGCCGGTCGAAGTGGCACTCGACGGTGTGGAGGAGTTCCTGTTCACCGTCTGCGCGACGCCGAGTGCCTGGCCGCACAAGCCCACGGCCTTCGACTTCCACGCTGCCGAGGGCCGCTCCTGGCGCCTCACGGTCGACGGCAACGGCGCACGCGTCACCCGCATCCCCGCGGACACTGCCGCGACAGACGAGGACTCGGGCGTAGTCGGCGCCTCCGTCCATGGCACGGCCAGTGAGTTGGTCCTCTACTTGTACGACCGTATTCCGGCCGCCTCCTTGCACGTTGACGGAGACGCAGGGCTGCTCGACCTGCTCCGCGCCTGGGAGCCGGAGGAGAAGTAGGACGTAGCGGCCGGCCGGCTGCTGTTCCCGTTCTTCGCCACGCGAGCCCGTATCCGATACGGGCGGCGCTGATGTCGGGGCAGTGCGCGTTCAGCGCAAGGGCGGCGTCATCGTCGTCCAGGTGGACCGGAGCGCGGGTCAGGTGGAGGGCGCCGAGGCTTGGCGTCAACCGCTGTACCGCGCTCCCCGAGGCCTGGGCAGCAGCAGCTCACACCTCGGTCGGCACGCAGAGCACCGGAACGGTCGACAGGTGCAGGAGCTTGTGCGGGGTCGACCCGAGCAGGGCGCCTCGCATGGGGCTCTCGCCCCAGCTGCCGACGACGATGACCCGCGCCTCGTGGCGTGAGGCGGCGTCGATCAGCGCCTGGGCCGGGTTCTTGTCGATGACCTCGACGGCGGCCGGTACGCCGGCCTCGTCGGCGGCTTCGACGGCATGCTCCAGGCCGGTTCGCCCCGCTTGGCGGATGGCTTCGTAGTGAGACCTGTACTCCTCGCCGGCCGGGCCGGGAGGCGCAGCACCGTAGACCAGGACGAGCCGCTCGCCGAATGCCGCGGCCACCTCGATCGCGATGCGCAGGGCGCGCGCGGCACCGGGCGACTCGTCGTACCCGAGGACCACCGACATCAGGACTCCTTACCGTGCACGAGGTCCGGGTCGACCACACTGCGCCGCTCGGTCCAGAAGGTGGCCGACCTGAGACGCCACACCACCATGATCACCACACCGACCACGCTGATGCCGATGCCGATGACGAGTGGCGGGCCGAGCCCGAACCACGAGGTTCCTGTGTAGGAGTTCTCCGGGTCCGCCATGTCCATCACCGACCGTACGAGCAGCCAGGTCAGCAACCCGGCACCGACCAGTGGGCCGATGCCGATGAGGACGAGGTTGCGGAGGCTCTCGGTCAGATGGCGGCGGTAGTAGATCGCACACGCCACACCCGTGAGGGCGTAGTAGAAGGCGATCAGCAGGGACAGGGCCGTCAGTGAGTCGAACAGGGCGTTCTCGCTGATCCGGTTGACGACGAGGTACCAGGCGATGGCGATGCCGGCCACCCACCAGGTGCTCACGTCAGGGGTCCGGAACCGGGGGTGGATACGCGCGAAGTGCGCCGGCAGCGCGTGGCGGCGGGCCATCGACAGCGCCGTGCGCGACGCGGGGATGATGGTGGTCTGGGTCGAGGCCAGCGCGGACGTGGCGACCGCGAGCAGCACGATCCAGTCCCAGCCGCCCATCACCTCGCCGGCGAGGAGGGCGAAGATGAACTCCTCCTCGTCCGCGTTGTCGGCGAGGTATGCCGTTCCGGCGAATCCGACGACCGCGAAGCCGACGGACAGGTAGGTCACCAGCAGGATGACGGTCGACCAGACGCCGGCCTTACCGGGCGCGGTGGCGGAGTCCTCGACCTCTTCGGTGAGATTGACGGCCGACTCCCAGCCCCAGTAGATGAACACGCCCAGAAGCAGCCCGCCTGTGAGCGCCGCACCGCCCGCTCCGAAGGGGTTGAGCCACTCGGCCGAGGGTTTGATGGAGTCGAAATCGGTCGTACCCGCGTAGACGCGGTAGAGCGCCACGATCACGAAGACCAGCAGGAAGGCCACCTGAGCCAGGATCAGGACGTTCTGGACCTTGGCCGAGAGCTCTGTGCCGATGACGCACAGACCCGTCATGACCAGGATCAGGAGCACGGTGAGAAGCTGGCGCACGAAATCGTTCTCGACCCAGCTGTCCAGGCCGACGGCCATCAGGGCGAAGCTGACGGCCACATCCGCCAGCGACCCGACGACCAGAACGCCCGTCATCGCGATGGCCCAGCCGCCGAGCCACCCGGTCCACGGCCCCATGGCGCGGGTCACCCACGAGAACGTGGTGCCGCAGTCCTGGTCCACCTTGTTGAGGTAGTAGAACGCCGAAGCGATCAGCAGCATCGGCACGAAGGAGGCGAAGAGCACCCCTGGGGCGTAGATGCCGACGAGTGCCACGATCGGTCCGATGACGGCCGCCACGGAGTAGGCCGGGGAGGTGGCGTTCAATCCGATGACGAGCGCGTCGACGAAGCCGATCGCGTTCGGCTTCAAGGTCGCTTCCGGTGCTGGTGGTCCGGCCGGTTCCTCTGCCATGCTCCCTCGCTCCGTAACGGCCTGAAGAGACGGGCGAATATGCCCCCTTCATGCTATTTGCGGGCCTTCGGGTGCGCCTCCCAGGCAGGGACGGACACCGCCGTACGGGGCACGGCAGGCGCAGCTGTCACTGTTCGCGCATGCGCCACGGTGCGCCGTACTCCGTCAGCAGATCGAGGAACGGCCGGGGAGGCAGGGCCTCCGGGCCGAGCACCCCGCTTCCGTGCCAGGTGCCGCGCGCGATGAGCTCGAGGGCGGCGACGGGGTTGATCGCGGTCTGCCAGACCACGGCCTGGGAGCCGTACTCCCGCATGGACCACTGGTTGTCGACCACGTGGTAGAGGAAGACCTCTCTGGGCCGTCCGTCCTTGGTGCCCTTCACCCAGGTGCCCGCGCACGTCTTCCCGTGCATCCGCTCGCCGAGCCCGGCCGGGTCGGGAAGGCAGGCGGCGACGACATCACGGGGTGACACCTGGACCTCGCCCTTGTCACTGTTCACGCGGACGGGCTCCGTACGGTCGAGGCCCAGCTTGTGGAGCGCGCGGAGTACTCCGATGAACTCGTCGCCCAGGCCGTACTTGAACGTGACCCGCCCGGCCTTCAGATGGCGCGGGACGAGAAGCACCTCCTCGTGCTCGACATTGACGCACTCGACTTCCCCGATGCCTTCGGGGAAGTCGAAGAGCTCCGGTTCGCTGAAGGGCGCGGTGGTGAACCAGCCGCGCCCCTCCTCGTACACGACCGGAGGGTTCAGGCACTCCTCGATGGTCGTCCAGATACTGAAGGAGGGGGCGAAGTCGTAGCCCTCCACGACCAGATCGGCTCCGTCGCGGATGCCGATCTCCTCGATCTCGTCGAAGAGCTCGTCGGAGGCGTACCGGGCGAACACATCCGAGAGGCCGGGCTCCACGCCCATTCCCACCAGTGCGAGACGGCCGGCATCCTCCCACTCCGCGGCCCGTTCGAACTGCGCGTCACCGAGCTTGACGCCGCACTTCTCGTACGGGCGGTCAGGGTGCGGCCGGGAAAGGGACATCGCCATGTCGAGGTAGTTCGCGCCGTGTGCCAGCGCCGCCTCGAACAAGGGCAGCACGAATCGGGGGTCGGTGGCGTTGAGCAGCACATCGCAGCGGTTCTCGTCGAGGGCGGCGCGCACCGCTGCGGGGTCCGAGGCGTCCACACGGACGGCGTTGAACCGGTGTCCGCTCTCCCCCAGGGCCGCGACGGCCTTCTCCGCACGCTCCAGGTCGTAGTCGGCGACCGTCATGTGTTCGAAGAAAGGCCGACGGGCCGCGATCCTGGTGATCGCGGTGCCCACGCCTCCTGCTCCGACCAAGAGGACACGCATGGGTGGACCACTCCTTCGCCGTGCTGCCGGCAGCGGGGGCGCCCGTGCCGGTCCCGTGGGCGAGGACGCTAACAGCCGGGCGGCCCGGCGGCGGGCACCGTTCGGACCATGTCCCGCGTCCGGCGGTATCCGTGTCGGGCCCGACGGACGGCGGCGCGCTATCCCGGGCGCGCCCCGGTGGGGGCCGGCGCCGTGGCGGCCCGGGAGGTCTGGGCGGCCCGGCCCGGGCGCAGGGTCCATGGCACGGGCTCGGTGTTCGTCAGCCACTCGTCGGCGATCAGCCGCCGGACGATGAGAATCCGCAGATCACGTGGCTGCTTCTTCCATCCCAGCCCCACGCACAGCTGTTTCACGGACGGACCGTGCCCGTGTTCCGCGCGGAAGGCGGCGGCGAACTCTGCTGCGCGGGGGCCGCAGTCGGGCTGGGAGTCCTTCCACACGCCGTAGGCCGTGCGCACGCTCGCCGGGATCTGGGCGGGAACGGCCTTGCGCATGAACGCCTCCGCCACCCTCACGGTGGCCATGTGGCAGAGCGGGCAGTGTTCGACGGCCTCGGCGTGCCGACGCAGTGCCACGCTCGCCTGTGCCTTCCACCCGTCCCAACTCAGCGGTTCCTCGGCGGTCATGTCGCGCGGGCGCGGCGCCTCGGGTAGCGCGTGCATGCCCGAGAGGTGCCGTACGGCGTCGGCCAGCAGGTACCGGTCACCTTCCAGTTCCAGCAGGAAGCCCTTGGCGAGCAGTTCGGGCAGTGCGGCGCGGCACGCGCCGGGAAGGTCGGCCGGCAGGGTCGCATGGCGTTCGGCCCGGCTGTGGGCTGCCAGGAACAGCGCGGCCAGGCGCGCGGCGGACGACGCCTTCCTGGCCGGCTTGGCGGCCAGGGTGCGGGTGGTCCACCCGGACACCCGGGACCTCTTGTCCTTGCCGAAGACCAGCCGCCGGTCCGAGGTGTCGGCGAGATCGGGCACGGCGACGGCCACGGGTGTGTCCGGGCTGCCTCCGATCAGATCGCCCCGCACCTGCCATCCCAGAGCGGCTACGGCGGTGACGGCGCTCTCCGCATCGTCCAGACGCAGTGACTTCAGATCCTGGCCGGTGATGTTCCCGACCCCGCCCCGGGCGGCGCGGATCGCGACGACCACCGCGAGGAGCTGCGCGTCGCTGCCGGCGAGCGGCAGCGAAGCCACGTAGGTGAGGAGACGGCGGGCGGCCTCTCCCTGCACAGCGGTCAGCAGGAAGGGCTTCGGAGTGCTCGTCACCACCGGCGCGGCCGGAGCGTGGGGCGAGCTGGAAGGAGACTTGGGCACGACATGTACAACGCGCGTACGGCACCGAAGTCACCACCTCGTACTGCTGTGCGAGTTGGCGGATCGAGGCGGTGTCCTGAGCGCCCGCCCGAGAACGATATGAACGCAATGCCGCGACCCCTGGCCCCCTGACCTGGCGCGACTAGCATCAGCCGCCACGCAGCGGTGAGCCGAGCAGCCAGGAGGAACACGTGGCCACGCTTTTGCCCATTCGCATGAGGCCGGGTACGCGCAGACATCGGTTCGCGGTGGTTGCGAGCGGCCTCGCGGGGATACTCGCGGTCGGTCTCATCGGCCCGGTTCAGCCCTCGGCAGCGGCCGGAACCCCCGGAGAGATCTCCTGTCCCGCGAGCCTCACGGCGCGGGCGAGGTGCTACTCGGGACAGGATTCCAACGGTGCCCACTACGCCGTCGCCATCCCCCGTGACTGGAACGGGTCGTTGGTCATGCACGCCCACGGAGGGCCCGACCTGGGCGAACAGTCGGACCCGCAGCGAAGCCTCGACGACCTCGAGCGCTGGTCCGTCATGGTCGAGGAGGGCTACGCCTGGGCGGGATCGTCCTACCGCCGCGGCGGGTACGGAACGAGGATGGCGGCCGCCGACACGGAGAATCTCCGTCGCCTGTTCGCGGCAGAGTTCCGGCGACCGCGGACCACGCTCGTGCACGGCCAGTCCTGGGGCGGGAACGTGGCCGCGAAGGTCGTCGAGGTGTACGGGGCGGGCAAGGACTCCCCCTACGACGGCGCCCTGCTCACCAACGGTGTGCTCGGCGGTGGCTCACGGGGCTACGACTACCGGGTGGATCTCCGTGTCGTCTACCAGTACTACTGCCGGAACCACCCGCGCCCCACGGAACCCCGGTACCCCCTGTGGAAGGGGCTGCGGGACGGTTCGGCGATGACGTCCTCGGGTCTGGGCGCACGGCTTCAGGAGTGCACCGGCTACACCTCGCAGCCGGCGGACCGGACTCCCCTCCAGCAGCGCAATCTGGACGACATCCTGAGCGTCACGAAGATTCCCGAGCGGACACTCGAGTCGCACCTGAGGTTCGCGACCTTCACCTTCAGGGACATCGTGCAGCGCCTCGGCGGTCGCAACCCGTTCGGGAACGGGAGCGTGCGCTATCGCGGCTCCCACGACGACAGGGCGCTCAACGCGGGTGTCGAGCGCTTCTCGGCGGACCCGTCGGCCCGGCGTGACCTGTCCTACGACAGCGATGTGACGGGCGCGGTCTCCGTCCCCGTGCTGACCATGCACGCGATCGACGACCCCACCGCCTTCGTCGAGCACGAAGCGGCGTACCGCGCCTCACTCGAAGGTGCGCGCCGCGGCGGCCATCTCGTCCAGACGTTCACTCAGGAGAGCGAGCACAGCGGGCTCAGCACCTCGGAGTACGCCAACGCCGTATCGGCGCTGTCCCGGTGGGTCCGGACGGGGAAGAAGCCCACCCCCGCCTCTGTCGCGGCGTCCTGCCCCTCCTTCGACGCCGTCTACGGCACCGGGTGCTTCCTGCGGCCCGGTTTCGTCCCTGCCGACTACTCGTCGCGTGTCCTTTCGCGGCCCGGCGGACAGCACTGGCCCGCGCTGTCCGCCGCACGGGAGAGGGAGTGGAGCCGGGTGGAAGGTATCGGCATCGCACCCTGAACCGCCTGGTCCGGGCTGTCAGCCGGTCCGCGTGGTGAGCGTCCGGTTCAGCGCGGCGAGGCCGTCCGTGTAGATCTCCTGGAACAGGGCGACGGCCTCGTCCTCACCGACGGCGTCCGGGGTGAAGACGCCGGACCATTCCACCCGGGCGGTGTCCCTTCCGGCAATGCCGTGGACCGTGAGGGTCGAACGGTAGCCGGTCACGGGGAAGGGCGCCTTCAAGATGGAGTAGCTGTAGGTGCGGGCCGCGTCGTCGAAGGCTTCGAGGCGCTCGACGATGACGCCGCCATCCTGGTTTCCGAGCGTGCGCACGCGTCCGCCCTCGCCGAGTTCGCTGGAGGGGATGTAGGGCAGCCAGTCCGGCAGTGAGCCGAAGCCGCCGATGAGCCGCCAGACACGTTCGGGCGACACGGGAATCTCGATGGATGCGGTGGTGGTGGCCATGGGGAACTCCTGAAGGTCGGGCAGTCGGGTCTCAGACGGTGGGTACGGGCGCGTCCTGCGCTATGAGCTCCTCCTCGCGCAGCTCCGCCCAGAACGCCGCCGGGATCGTCTCGCCGAGCGCGGCGACGTCCTCCGCCGTACGGCTGGGCTTCGTCGCGCCGGGGATCGCGGCGGCGGTCGCGGGGTGTGCGAGGGAGAACTGCAGGGCGGCAGCCTTGACGCCGACCTCGTGGCGTTCGGCGAGCGCCTTGATGCGCCCGACCTTCTCGACGATCTCCGCGGGCGCCTTCTGGTACTCGAAGTGCGCTCCTCCGGCGAGGATCCCCGAGCTGTACGGGCCGCCGACCACGATGTCGACGTTCTGGGCAGCTGCGGCGGGCAGCAGACGCTGCAGGGCACGCTCGTGGTCGAGGAGGGTGTAGCGGCCGGCGAGGAGGAAGGCGTCGGGCTTCGGCTCGTCCAGGTCGAGGGTGAGCTCGAGGGGCTCGACCCGGTTGACGCCCAGGCCCCAGGCCTTGATGACACCTTCGTCGCGCAGTTGCTGCAGAACACGGAAAGCGCCGGTGCGGGCGGTTTCGTACGCGGCGAGCCACTCGTCACCGTAGAAGTCCTGGGCCACGTCGTGGACCCACACGATGTCGAGGCGGTCGGTCCCGAGGCGCTCGAGGCTGTCCTCGATGGAGCGCAGGGTGGCGTCGGCGGTGTAGTCGTTGACCATCTTGTTGGGCCGGCCGTGCTCGAACAGTCCCCCCTTCTCGCCGAGGTCGCGTGCGGCGGGGTCCTCCGTCTCGTCGAGGATGACGCGGCCGACCTTCGTGCTCAGGACGTACTCGTCGCGCGGGTGCTGGGCCAGGACGCCGCCGAGGCGGATCTCGGACAGGCCCGCGCCGTAGAAGGGCGCGGTGTCGAAGTAGCGGATGCCCTGGTTCCAGGCGGCCTCGACGGTGGCTGCCGCCTCTTCCTCGGGGATGGCCCGGAACATGTTGCCGAGGGGTGCGGTACCGAAGCCGAGCACGCCGGGCAGGAGGGTCTTGATCGTCATGGGGGTCCTTGCGATGCCTAGGGTGGGACATGATGTTTTGTACGCGAATGCGTCATGCATCCGTCTTGTGCTCTCGAGGTTAGGATCCAGGCATGAGACTGTCCAAGACTTACCTCGACTCACTTGAGTCCCCCGAGGTCACACATGCTTGACCTGCGACTTCTTCACTACTTCGTGGCCGTCGCCGAGGAGGAGCACGTCGGTCGCGCCGCTGAGCGGCTGCACATCTCCCAGTCCCCGCTCAGCCGCCAGATCGCCCAGCTGGAGAAGAATCTGGGCCTCGTCCTCTTCGAGCGCAGCCAGCAGCGGATCCGTCTCACCTCCGACGGCCGCGTCTTCCTGACCGAGGCCCACGCCCTGCTGCGTCATGCGGACCGGCTGGAGAACCTCGGCCGGCGTCTCGGCAGGGGCGAAGAGGGCGGGCTGTGCATCGGCTACGTCGCCGACGCCATGCACACGGGCATCCTGCCCGCCGCTCTTCGGGCTCTGCGCGAGGAACGCCCCGGTATTCACGTCGCCCTGTACGACCAGGAGTCCGCCGAGCAGTTCGAGGGCCTGCGGCAGCGCAGCCTCGACATCGCGCTGGTTCGCACTCCCCCACCGGAGGACGACCCGGACCTGAGTGCCGCCGCCCTGCTGCAGGATCCCCTGCTGCTCGCGCTTCCAGCGGATCATCTGCTGGCGGAGAAGGCCGAGTTGAGGCCCGCCGACCTGACCGGACAGCCCTGGATCGCGGTGGGCGACGCCCAGGACGCGGCCTGGCGCGACTCGTTCCTCGCCTCGTGCGTCGCCTCCGGCTTCACTCCGGACATCCGCCTCGACGCTGCCGATCCACTCACGGCACTGGGCCTGGTCGCGTCGAGCCTGGGCCTCGCGCTCGTACAGAAGAGCATGGTGCGCGGCAGTACCGACGGCGTCGTGGTGCGAGAACTCCTCTGGTACGAACGCTCCGTCGGCCTGTGGGCCGCATGGCACCGGGTCGACCTCCGGCCCGTCGTCGCTTCGTTCCGCGAGACGGTTCTGGCCGGACAGCACACAGCAGGGGCAGCACACAGCACAGCGTCAGCAGCCGGGGGGCGCCGGTAACGGCGGTGCGGCCGCGCGATGAGTTCGCGGGCCCGCAACGGTCTACCCCAGTAGCGAACGGATCGGACAGCTCATCACGAAGGCGGCAGAAGCCGCCACCAGGAGGACAGAACAGTGACCACACGTTCGGGCAGGGTGACCAGCGACCTCTCGATCTCCGTCGACGGGTACTCGGCCGGGCTCAACCAGGCCGAGGAACGCCCGTTCGGCGACGATGCCGGCGATGGCTGGGGCGACAGGCTGCATTCCTGGATGTTCGAAACCCCGGAGCAGCGGCAGGCCGAGCTGGACCGGCTGACGGCGTACGGCGCCTTCATCATGGGGCGGAACATGTTCGGACCCGTACGCGGCGCGTGGGATCGGCAGTGGAAGGGCTGGTGGGGCGACAATCCGCCCTACCACACACCGGTCTTCGTACTCACCCACCATCCACGCGACCCGCAACCGATGGACGGCGGCACCACGTTCCACTTCGTCACCGACGGCATCGAATCCGCACTGCGGCAGGCCCGCGAGGCGGCCGGGGACCGCGACGTGTCGATCCACGGGGGCGCGACCACCATCAACCAGTACCTCGCCGCAGGTCTGATCGATGAGCTACGGCTGCACATCGTGCCGTTCACGCTCGGCGCCGGCACACGGCTGTTCGACGGGGTGCCGTCGCTGAACCTCGAGCAGGTGGAGTCGCGAGCGGCGAACTCCGTCACGCACGTGACCTATCGCGTCCTGCCCCGAACCCCGGAACAGTGAGCGGGACGCCGTCCCGGTAACGTCCTCGCATGACTGTTCTTGAGCGTCTTCGTCCCGATCACGCGCCGGCGCTGCTCGCCTTCGAGTTGGAGAACCGCACGTACTTCGCCGCCTCGATCCCGGACCGCGGCGACGACTACTTCGCCGGGTTCGACGCACGTCACCGCGAGCTGCTCGACGAACAGGCAGCAGGGCTGCACCACTTCCACATCATTGCTGACAGCGACGGCGCCGTACTCGGCCGTGTCAATCTCGTCGGTGTCGCGGACGGTTCGGCCGAACTCGGGTACCGCATCGCCGAGCGGGCAGCCGGACAGGGCCTGGCCACCTCCGCCGTCCGGCGTGTGTGCGCACTGGCACTCGACGCGTACGGCCTGAGTGTTCTCCGGGCGGAGACGACACTGGACAACGCAGGTTCGCAGGCCGTGCTGGCCCGCAACGGATTCGTCCACGCCGGTGCGGTGACCCTGGGCGGACGTCCCGGCCTGCGCTTCACCCGGATTCTGGCTGACGGCCCTCTCTGAGAACACATCGGTGGCGGACCGCTGGGCGGTCCGCCACCGATGCGGGTTCGGCCGTGTCGTGATCAGTCGTTGTCGACTTCCTCGTCAGTGATCTTGCCGGTCGCGGCGTCCACGTCGAAGGCGGTCTTCTTCCAGTCCTCGGTGACCACGTCGACCTGCCAGACGAGCGCCTGACTGTCGTTCTCGTCCAGGTTGAGCGAGGTCACGGTGCCCTTCTGCTTGTCCGTGGCAACCTTGGCCGCCTGCTTCCAGGTCTGCTGGGCCTTGCTGACCCAGTCGGCCAGCTGCTGCTTGTCGGCGTCGCTCTGCTCGGCCTCGGTGACGGAGTCGAGCACGTCTCCGGACACCGCGTCAATGCTCACCGTGTGCGCGGTTCCGTCCTCCTCCACGACTTCCGCGATCCACTTCGGACCCGTGGAACTTCCGCTCGGGCTCGGGCTGCCGGTGGGGCTGGGGCTCGCACTGCCGTCGGGGCTGGCGCTTGCGCTGGGGCTGGCGCTCTCGTCGCTGTCGTCGTCCAGACCTTCGAGGTCGAGGTCGGTGAGCTTGCCGCCGGAAACCTCACCGACGGCCGTCGTGGCGGCGGTGTCGTAGGTGACCTTGACGGTCGAGAGGAGTTCCTTGCGCTCGGTCTGGTCCTCGGTCAGCTGCGCGGCCGTACCGGAAGGGCTGCCGGAGGGGCTCTCGTACGGGGTGGTCGTCTGCTGAGGAATGACCTTGGCAGCCTCTGAGGTCGCCGCGGCTGTTTCGTCACCGTTGTCCTGGCCGCATCCCGTCACCATGGCGGCGGATGCAAGGACGGCGCACAGCGCGCCGACGACACGGAGCCGGCGGGTACGCGTGGAAACGGTCTGGTTACGTCGGGGCTCAAATCTCATACCGCATGACTAGCCGCCCCGACGATCAGTCATGTTGTGCGACAGTCGGCTGTCACCCGATCGCCCGTGCGCCTCCGCCCATTCGCCGTGGTCCGGTGGCACCCCGCCCCGCGGCTGTGGCCGGGCACCGTACTGCGGGCCGCACAGAATGCGCCGATGATCCTTCGCAAGCAGAATTCCGCGTATGAGTAGACCTCACCCGGGGGACGCGACCGATCCGGCTCCCGCAGTGCCAGGAAGCGCGCCGCCGAATCAGGCGCTGACCCTGACTGCGATGCTCTTCGCCGTCTCGATGACGTTCATCGACCAGACCGTCGTCTCCATCGCGGCCCCGGACATCGTCCGCGAACTCGGGCTGTCGGGCTCCGGAATGCAGTGGGTCGTCAATGCCTATCTGCTGGCCCTGGCCGCGTTCTTCGCCCTCGGCGGGAGGCTTGCGGATGTCCTAGGGCACCGCAGGGTCATGCTGGCGGGCACGCTCGTCTTCGTGATCTCCTCCGCACTGTGCGGAGCGGTCCCCTCCGGGGACCTCGCCCAGACATGGCTCATCGTCTTCCGCGCCATTCAGGGTTTCGGGGCGGCGCTGATGTTCCCCGCCGCTCTCGCCGTGGTCATCGCGGTGTTCCCGGTGGAACGGCGCGGCCGGGCTCTGGCCCTGTTCTTCGGCCTCTCCGGAGCGCTCACGGCCATCGGACCCATTCTGGGCGGCTGGCTCACCTCCTGGACCTGGCGTTCGATCTTCTGGATCAACGTGCCGGTCGCCGTGATCGCCATCGTGCTGACGCTCCTGGCCCGCATCCCGAACCGGTCGCGGCGCGAGCCCGTCGATGTACCGGGGGCCGTCCTGATGGCGGCCGGTATGGGCCTGACGGTGCTCGGCTTCCAGCAGGCGGCCGCCTGGGGCTGGAGCAGTGCCGTCACATGGGCGTGCATCGTCGGCGGCCTGCTCGTGCTCGCTCTGTTCTGTCGGCTCCAACTGCGTACGCGGTATCCGCTCGTCAGGCTCCAGGTCTTCCGGGACCGTGCGTTCGCCGTGGATGCCGCGGTGCTGTTCTTCTCCATGCTGGTCTTCGTCCCTGTGTTCTTCTTCGCCTCCGTCTACGCACAGGTCTCGCTCAGCGCGTCACCCAATCAGGCGGCGCTCTACCTTCTGTATTTCTTCATCGGCTTCGGCATCGCGTCGCAGTGGGGCGGGCGCATCCTCGACCGCCACGGTGCCCGGCCCGCGCTGAAACTCGGCACGGCGCTGGGTGCCGCCGGTTTCGCCCTCTGGGCAGGAAAACTGACCACGCTGTCGATGCACGACCAGTGGCCATACGCGGCCATGGCCGGCGCGGGCATCGGACTTCTGCTGGCACCCGCATCGACCGACGCGGTCAACCGGGCGATCGGCGCCTCGTACGGCGAGGTCACCGGGATCACGCAGACGGTCCGGAACTTCGCGGCGAGCGTCGGCCTGGCCGTGTTCGGCACGATCCTCACCCATGTCACGACCAACCGGGTGCATACGACGCTGCGCTCCGCGGGACTGTCGGACGCGGCGGCAACAGACGCCGCCCACAGCGTCGCCGAGGCCGTCACGGGCAACGGCGACGCGCGGCAGCCGTCCGGCGAGGGAAAGGTCGCCGAGGTGATGCGTGATTCCATGGGCGCCATCCGCATGGACTTCGCACAGGCCAATCAGTGGGTGTTCTACTGCATGTCCGGCGCCCTGTTCGTCGCGTTCGTGTGTGCGCTCTGCCACCCGGGCACGCGGGTCGTGACCCGGACCGAGGAGCCCGCCGACCGGGCCGCGTGACGGTCTCTGCACAGCCGAACACGGCGCGGACCACGGCAGAACGCACGGATGACGCCGGTTCGAGGGAACCGGCGTCATCCGTGCGGACTCCGTACAGGCGTCAGGCGGTCAGCTGTACTTCGGACGGCTCCGCGGCCGAGAGCACCGATGCCGCGGACGGGACGGCACGCAACTGGGCGTCCGCCGCGGTCAGGGCGTCCGCCACGGTCCGGGTTCCGGTGGTGACGCAGAGGGTGTAGGAGATGTCCTCGAGACGGCGGCTGCTCTCGGAAGTCCGCAGCCGTGCGTGGGCGCGTCGCAGTGCCTCGTAGCGCATGACGAGATTCCGCAGCGTTGCAGGATTGGCCATCAGCACGGCAGTTCCTCTCCACAGGGCGGCCGGGAGCACATGGCCCCGCACCGACGAATTCCGATCGCGCCGGCGGTACGCCTGGCGATACGGGCGGCCGTGCGACGTGTCAGCACGCATCCGGTCCCTTGCAGATGATGGTGACCCCGGCTCACCGAATCCGCATCCGGAATGACCGAGGGTAATCTGCGGCCGGCTCCTGAAGCGCCGGGCGCGCGGGTGGGAAACAATGGAGGTGACCAGTGGCCGGCCTCTGCCGGCGCCCGGTCGGGAGGCCCTCATGGATTACCCGGAGAGTTACGAGCTGATTTTCCAGGCGGCCGGTGCCACGGACGATGTGGTCGTTGTCCGCCTCACTGCCCGGTCGGGAGCGGGCGGTTACCCGGTCTACGAGGACGAGACGGGAATCGTGCGTGCCGAGATCAGCGAGCGGGGCGAGGTCCGCATGGTGGCGAGCGGCGGACACCAGGTTCTCGGAGTCCCTCTGCTCGCGCGGCCCTTGACCCATGGGGCCGGTCGCACCGACTGAGCACCCGTCTCTCCCGCTCTCGTCCGCCCCGAAGTCCGTTCATGCCCACACCCCGCCCGAATGGGTTTACTTGCCCGGGGTGCGGTCGTAGTCTGCTGGTGAAACCACAGACTCGGGCATGAGACGGATACGAAACCACATGTACGCACCGGAGCGGCAGCAAGAGATCCTCCGCCTGGCGAGCGAGAGCGGCCGGGTCGATGTGCTGTCCCTCGCCGAGGAGTTCCAGGTCACCGCCGAGACCGTTCGGCGTGACCTCAAGGCTCTGGACAGGGCGGGGCTCCTGCGCAGGGTCCACGGCGGTGCCATTCCTGCCGGGAAGCTCGGCTTCGAGCCCGGCCTCGTGGAGCGCGACACGGTGGCTGCGGACGAGAAGGACCGCATCGCCGCAGCCGCGCTGGGAGAGCTCCCCGCCGACGGCAACGTGATCATCGACGCGGGGACGACGACCGTCAGACTGGCCGCCGCGGTCCCGCTCGACTCCGCCCTCACCGTGGTCACCCACGCGCTGCCCGTGGCCGCGCGCCTCGCCGACCATCCCGGAATCTCGCTGCACCTGGTCGGCGGCCGGGTGCGGCACCGCACCCGGGCCGCAGTCGACGCCTGGGCGCTCAGCGCGTACAGCGAGATCAACGCCGATGTCGTCTTCCTCGCCACCAACGGGTTCTCTGCCAGGGGCGGCCTGACGACCCCGGACCTGGCCGAGGCGGCGGTGAAGCGCGCGGTGATCGCGGCGGCCCGCCGGGTGGTGCTCCTCGCCGACTCGGGCAAGTTCGGCCAGGAGCACTTCGCACGCTTCGGCGACCTCTCCCATGTCGACCTGCTCATCACCGACACCGGGCTCAGCTCCGAGGACGCCCGGGACATCGAGAGCCGGGGCACGGAAGTGGTGCGCGCATGATCCTGACCGTCACCCCCAATCCGAGCCTGGACCGCACGTACGAACTGCCCGGACTCAGCCGCGGAGCCGTCCTGCGGGCCACCTCCGACCGTGTCGATCCCGGCGGCAAGGGAGTCAACGTCTCCCGCGCGGTCGCTGCCGCCGGTCACCGTACGGCTGCCGTCGCGCCGTTGGGCGGGCCGGAGGGCGCCCTGCTGGCCCGACTCCTCGGCGAGCACGGCATCGAAGCCGTGGGCGTACCGGTCGCAGGCAGCACCCGCGTCAACATCACGCTCGTCGAACCCGACGGCACGCTCACCAAGGTCAACGCGGCGGGGCCCGAGATCATCCCTGGCGAGGCGGAGCGCCTGCTGGACGCGGTGCGGATGCGGTCCGCGGACGCGGACTGGATCGCCTGCTGCGGCAGCCTGCCCCGCGGACTTCCCCCCGAGTGGTACGCCGAACTGGTGGCCCGCAGCCACCACGGCGGTACGCGGATCGCCCTCGACACCTCCGGAGCGGCGCTGCTTGCCGCGCTCCGGGAACGGCCTGACGTGATCAAGCCGAACGCGGAAGAACTCGCGGAGGCTGTCGGTCGTCCGCTGGCGACGGTCGGTGATGCCCTCAAGGCCGCGCAGGAGCTGTGCGAGCTCGGGGCACGGTCGGTCCTGGCCAGTCTGGGCGCGGACGGACAGCTGCTGGTGGAGGGCTCCGGTGCGTACTTCGGCTGCGCCCCGGTGGCTTCCGTCCGCAGCAACGTCGGCGCGGGAGACGCCTCCCTCGCGGGCTTCCTGGCCGCGGACGGAACAGGTCCTTCGGCACTCGCCGCCGCGGTGGCACACGGTGCCGCGGCCGTGCAACTGCCGGGGAGCGTCATGCCCGCCCCGGCCGATCTCGATCTGTCCGCGGTCGTCACGACCGCGGACATCCCGGTGGATCTCGTTCTGACGGAACCGGCGCCATGACCGGCGCCACCCCGCCCACCCGTACGACGTCCAGCCCCCCGTCCCCCGAGCCGTCCACAGGGCGGTCCATGAGCAAGGAGCCCCGCGATGAGTGAGTGAGCGACCTCGACGGCTTTCTTGCCGACGTGGCTGCCCGTGAGGCCCAGATGCCTACCGGTCTGGACGGGGGCATCGGCATTCCCCACTGTCGCAGTGAACACGTCACCGAGCCTTCGTTGGCCTTCGGACGCAGCGCGCACGGCATCGACTTCGGCGCCGCGGACGGTCCTGCAGATCTGGTCTTCCTCATAGCCGCGCCGGCCGGCGCGGACGAGGACCACCTCACGATCCTGTCGGGCCTGGCGCGACGGCTGATGGACCCCGAGTTCACCAGCGCGCTGCGTGCCGAGCTGGATCCTGCGGCGGCCGCCGCCCTGATCCGCGGCGAGCGGCTCCCCTCGGACGCGACAAACGCCGGAGACGCGGAACTCGACGCCCCGGAGCCGGCCGGTGCCGAGCCGGAGGAGCTGTTCCGGATCGTCGCTGTCACGTCCTGCCCCACCGGTATCGCGCACACGTACATGGCCGCCGAGTCGCTGGAGTCCGCCGCGCTCGCCGACGGTGTCGTGATCGCTGTCGAAACGCAGGGCTCCGCCGGGTTCGAGCGGCTGGACCCGGCCGTGATCGCCGCAGCGGACGCGGTCATCTGGGCCCACGATGTCGAAGTGCGCGAGAAGGCGCGGTTCGGCGGCAAGCCGGTTGTCGACGTCGGGGTGAAGGCGGGGATCAACCGGCCCGCCGAACTCATCGCCGAGGCCCGGCGCATGGCCGGCCGCGGCGAGATCGGCGGGACGCCCGACGCGGCCGCGGCCGCCGCGGGTGCTGACGGCCCCGGCGACTCCCACGGGGCTTCCACCCATGTCGGTGTCCGGCTGCGGACCTACCTGATGTCCGGGGTCAGCTACATGGTTCCGTTCGTTGCGGCCGGCGGGCTCCTCATCGCCCTGTCGTTCGCGATCGGCGGCTACGAGATCGCAAACGCCGCCTCGGTCGCCGACCACTTCGTCCGGGGCGAGGCCGACAGCTGAGCCGCCCTGCTCAACCAGATCGGCACCACCGCGTTCGGCTTCCTGGTCCCCGTACTGGCCGGGTACATCGCGCACGGGATGGCGGACCGGCCCGCGCTCGTCCCCGGTTTCGTCGGCGGCGCCATCGCGCTCACGGTCGACGCGGGCTTCCTGGGCGGCCTGGTCGCCGGGCTGCTCGCAGGGGCCGTCGTGATGGGGATCCAGCGAATGAAGGTCCACCGCACCCTGCGGGGCATCATGCCGGTGCTGGTGATCCCTCTGGTCGCATCCGTGGCGGTCGGGTACCTGATGTTCATCGTGGTCGGGAAGCCGATCGCCTCTCTTCAGCAGGCCCTCACGGACTGGCTGAACGGACTCTCGGGCTCCAACGCCGTCATCCTGGGAGTCGTCCTCGGCCTCATGATGTGCTTCGACATGGGCGGCCCGCTCAACAAGGTGGCGTACGCGTTCGCGGTCGGCGGCCTGGCCGATCCGACGCCCGGCAGTCTCAAGGTGATGGCCGCGGTGATGGCGGCCGGCATGGTGCCGCCGCTGGCCATGGCACTCGCCACCGCCGTGCGCGGCAGGCTGTTCACCCGGGCCGAGCAGGAGAACGGCAGGGCCGCATGGGTCCTCGGCGCCTCGTTCATCAGCGAGGGTGCGATCCCGTTCGCCGCGGCCGATCCCTTGCGGGTGATCCCGTCGGTGATGGCCGGTGGGGCCGTCACCGGGGCGCTGTCGATGGCGTTCGGCTGCACGCTCCGCGCACCGCACGGCGGGGTCTTCGTCGTCCCGCTGATCGGCGGGCCGTTCCTGTACCTGCTGGCGATCGCCGCGGGTACGGCGGTGGCGACGGCTCTGGTCGTCACCCTCAAGGGGCTGCGCCGCAGCCCGGAGAAGGCCGCGCCGACGGCGGACCGGCCCGAGGTCCCCGTGGCTGCCTGACAGCCCGCCCGTACCGGAACCTGTTCACCGACTCGTCCCCTCAGGAGGGAATCCATGTACCGGCGCACCGTCTCCGTCGGCTCCCGCAGCGGGCTGCACGCCCGTCCGGCCTCGCTGTTCGTCCAGACGGCCTCGCGCCGGCCGGTCAGGGTGACCGTCGCACGCGACGGCAGTGACCCGGTCGGCGCCCGCAGCATGCTCTCCGTGCTCGCCCTGGCGGCCCAGCGCGGCGATACGCTGGTGCTGTCCGCCGCCGGTGCGGGGGCACAGGAGGCGGTCGAGGAACTGGCTGCCGTGCTGGCGCAAGACCTCGACGCGAAGGCCTGATCGTGACGCAGATGTGGGATCCCGAAGGTCCGGGTGTGATCGCCCTCCCCTCGGGGCGGCTGGTCCGCGGACGCGGTCTGCGACGTCCGCTTCCCGAGGGTCTCGAGCCCACGTTCGCGGTGCATCTGCTCGGTAGGCGGCCGGCGCCGGCCGCCTGGGAGTCGCGGTGGCTGCGCTGGCCCGACTTCCGGCTTCCCGCGGACCGGGAGGAGGCCCGGAGTGTGCTCGCCGAGGCATGGCAGCGCACGGCTGCGGACCGGGTCGAAGTCGCCTGCGGGGGTGGCCGGGGACGGACAGGTACCGCACTTGCCTGTCTGGCGGTCCTCGACGGAGTGGCGGCGGACGAGGCTGTCGCCTTCGTCCGCCGCCACTATCACCCGGGGGCTGTGGAGACTCCCTGGCAGCGGCGGTTCGTACGACGCTTCGGGGAGCGGTGAGCGGCGCGGATCACTCCACGGCGCGCGAAACCGGAACCGTCGCTCCGTCTCCGGCGCGTACCGCCTCGACGATCTGCTGATGGAAGTAACGGCTGGCTTCTTCGGAGGGGCACGGCACAGGACTGCCGACCAGCGTGAACCAGTCCGAGGCGCCGCTGTACTGCACGGCCACCTCTGCCTGCCCGTCGGACCATGTCGTGTGTACGGTCAGATCACCGCTCACGACGCCTACCTCTTCGGTGCGAACTCCGCCGGATCCCGCGAAGACACCGCAGGTAGTCCACGATGCCCAGTTCATGACGCGTCGCCTTTCGGGACAGTGACAAGCCTGTCTAGCGGACTGGTTTCGAGTATGACACCACAGACCGCCAGTCGCACAGGTGTGCCAGTGCGTATCCGTCCGGTGACGTGGGGTGCCCCGGCTGCCGGGCCGTTCAGGAGTGCATCGAGGCACCCTTGAGGATCTTGTCCACCGCGTTGCGCGGCCCGTGGACGGCCAGTCCCACGAGGTCCATCGCATCCCGCTTCACGGCCCGGACGGCGGCCCGGTTGGCCTCGTCGTGGCCGGTCGCGAAGAGGTCGGACGTGAACACCGCCATGGTCACGCCCCGCCCGACCGCCCGGGTGTGCGCCGTCGTCAGCAACTCCTTCGAACCGGCGAAGACGAGGACGGGCTGCCGGAACATGGGCAAGTACCCGGTGCCGTCGGCGTCGGCGTACGGTTCGCCGATCACCTCCGGCGCCCGCGTACCCAGGCCACTGACGAGGAACGCCGTGACGTTGAGGCGCTGCCAGGTCTGCAGGTCGTCACGGAGCAGGACGGCGATCTTGGTGTCGAAGCGTACGGGTGCGCTGTCATCGGTCATGCCGAGAAGCCTGCCGGGCCCGGCCCGTGCCGTCTTGTACGAACTTTGCACGGCCGGCGGGCCGGACCGGCCTTGTACGCTTCCCTCATGGCTGCCCCTCCGGACATCACCGCATGGCGTCCGCGCGTCGAGGGAATCGACGAGGTCTTCCACGCCCGCTTCGCCGATCACGCCTACCCCATGCACACGCACGACGCATGGACGCTGCTCATCGTCGACGAAGGCATGGTCCGCTACGACCTGGAGCGCCACGAACACGGGGCACGCAGCTCGGTGGTGACGCTGCTGCCTCCGCACATCCCGCACAACGGTGGCGCAGCGACCCCCGCGGGATTCCGCAAGCGAGTCCTCTACCTCAACACCGCGCAGATCGAAGCCGGGCTCATCGGCCGGGCCGTCGACCGCCCCGTGCTGCACGATCCGTCGCTGCGGCGCCGCATCCACCAGTTGCACCTCACGCTCGGACAGCCCGGCGACGAGTTGGAGGCGCAGAGCCGTCTCGCGCTCGTCTCCGAACGTCTGGCCCAGCACCTGGGCGGACAGCTCGGCGCGTCCCCGTCACCGCACGACCGCCGGATCGCGCACGAGCTTCGCGATCTGCTCGATGCGCGCGTCGTCGAAGGCGTGACGCTGCGGGTGGCCGCGGAGCTGCTGCACGCCCACCACACCCATCTGGTGAGGGCGTTCAGCAAGGAGTTCGCCATGGCTCCGCACCAGTACCTGACGGGGCGCCGCGTGGACCTGGCCCGGCGCCTGTTGCTCGGGGGAATGCGTTCGCCGGACGTGGCCACGTCAGTGGGCTTCTACGATCAGTCCCACTTCTCCCGGCACTTCAAGCGTGTCGTCGGCACGAGTCCGGGGCGCTACGCGCGCACCGCGGCCGCAGTCCGCGAAAACCCTTACCCGCGCTCCAGCGAGCCGCGTACGAACGCCGCCTGACCTGCGTGCTGCAGATCGTCCGCGACGACGCTGACCAGCCGCACGCCGAGGGTCACCGGCGGCGACCAGGACTCGTCCACCACGCGGTCCAGGGCCTCGTCGTCGAGACTGCGGACGAAGGCCAGAGTCTGCTCGTGCACGGCGTCGTAGTAGCCGAGGAGCAGATCCGCCGAAGTCACCTGTACGGAGCCCACCTGCGCGCGGCTGTGGCCGTACCCGGTCGATCCCTTGGCGAAGGGCAGTTCGAAGCGGGAGGCCCAGTCCCCGGAGAACCAGACCTGCTCGGTTCCTGCGGCGTCGGCGACGTGGTCGTCCTGGATGCGCGTGAGGTGCCACACGAGCCAGGAGATCGAATTCGCGCCCTCGTCCAGCCGGGCGTTGAGGTCGTCGGGAGAGAGACCCTCGACCGCGGTGTGCACCGTTTCATGGATGCGCTCGAACGCATCAGCGAGAATGCCTGCGCTGTTCATGCGACCACCATGGCCGGTGTGTCTGCGGGGCCCGGACTTCGACACGCGACCGGAGCCCGTGGGACGACCTCACGTGCTCCGCGAGGTGAGTCGGAACGCAATTAGCATGTCCGTATGGCACAGAGCGACGCGGTGGATGTGGATCAGTACCTGGCCGAGCTCCAGCCGGAGCGCCGGCCTGCTCTGAGCCAGCTGCGCGAGCTGTGTCGGCACGAACTCAAGGGCTTCACCGAAGTGATGGCGTACGGCATGCCGGGCTACGAACGGAACGGAACCCTCGAGATCGGCTTCGCGAGCCAGAAGCGGTACATCTCCATCTACCTGCTGCGCGGCGACGTCCGCGAGGCGTTCGAGACCCGGCTGGCCGGTCAGGACATGGGCAAGGGATGCCTTCGCTTCCGTACACCGGAACGCATCGACTTCGACCTCGTACGGGATCTGCTCGCGGCCACCGCGGCGGCGCCCGGCCCGGTCTGCTGACGCCTCCGACGTCCGGCGGGCGGTCTCGTCCGGCGTCCGTCAGGCGTGGATGGTGTGCAGCCACTGCGTCAGCAGGGTGCTGACCTCGGTGGCGCGTTCCTGCTGGATCCAGTGTCCGCACCCGTCCAGGATGTGCGAGGAGACCAGGCCCGGAAGGGTGGTGGGGTATTGCGCGATGGCCTCGGCCATCCAGGTGGTGGAGGCGTCGAGGGCTCCGCCGATGAAGAGCGAGGGCTGGGTGAGCCGTGCTCCGTCCCAGGCCGCCAGGTCCTCCCAGTCGCGGTCGGCGTTCCGGTAACGGTTGAGCGCCCCGGTCAGGCCGGTCCTCTCGAATTCGCCGCTGTACACGTCGAGGTCGGCCTCCGTGAGCCATGACGGGAGCTGATCGGCGGGGAAGCGGTCACGCAGTTGTGCGCCTGGGGGCACGAAGAAGACGCTGTCCTTGCCCGGCGGCGGCATGGTGTCCGCGGAGAGTGCGGCGTAGAAGCCGGCGAGCCACCCCCGTACGTCGGGCTCGATCTCCGCCTCGGCACGGCCGGGCTCCTGGAAGTACCCGACGTAGAACTCGTCGTCGCCGCCGATCCGGGCGAAACCGTCGGTGGGCCGCACGCCGCTCCGTGGAGCGTAGGGGACACTGAGCAGCCCCGCGGCGGTGAAGACGTCGGGGCGCAGCAGTGCACTGTTCGCTGCGATGGGCGAGCCCCAGTCGTGGCCGATGACCGTGGCCGTCTTTCCACCCAGGGCGTGTACGACTCCGACGTTGTCGCCGACATGGGCCGTCATCCGGTAGGCGTCCACGGGTGCGGGGGCCGACGAGCGCCCGTAACCGCGTACGTCGATGGCGACCGCGCGGTAGCCCGCCGCGGCGATGGCCGGCAGTTGGTGGCGCCAGGAGTACGAGGTCTCCGGAAAGCCGTGGACCAGCAGGACGAGTGGTCCGGCGCCCTGTTCGATCAGATGGATCCGGCCGCCGGGGACGTCCACCAGCCGGTGGACCGCCCCGGGAACGGATGTGGAGGGCTCGGGCGAGCGGGCGGGCTGCGGCATGTGTCCTCCTGTGGATCCCGGTGTCGACCTGCGTCACGATCATTCGGCGCAGCCCGCACGTCGGGCAAGAGATCTTGCTGTTCCGGCAAATGCGCGGCTGCCGCGGATCTCACGGTGAGCAGATGCATGATCTGTCTGCGGCGACGTCCCCGAGGTCATGCCATGCCACCGGGCCCCGGACACCGGGATTCGGCGCCGGGGCCCGGTCCCTCAGGAGCCGGCCGGATCCGGTACGAGGCCGTCGGCCACGAGTCCCGCGAGAACCGCCGCGCTCAGGGTCTGGACCGCGGACAGCGGACGGACCATCACGGTGAACTCCTGGATCCTGCCCTCCCCGTCGAACTGGAGCAGGTCGATCCCGTGAATCTCCTTGCCGCTCACGGATGCCTTGAAGAGCAGGACCTCCGAGGGGACCTGGACGTCGTCCGCGCTGGTCAGGGCCTCGCCCTCGAACTGTCCGATGTAGCGGAAGTCCTCGAACGTGCGCAGGAGCACGCCGAAGAGTCCGAGCACCATCGCCTTGCCCTCGAAGGGGGTGAACTTCACCGGGCTGAAGAAGCGGACGTTCTCGGTGAACAGATCGTCCAGTGCCGCGAGATCACTCTTCTCGACGGCGGTTCGGAAGCGCTCCGTGGTTTCGGCAGCAGTCATGGCCATCTCCCCGACTCTCCTTGCTCAACAATGTGACTGGTCACTTTGTTGAGTATGCCGCAGCCTCGCTCAAGGCTGCGGCCGGGGGGACGGCTCAGGGGGACGGCTCAGGCAGGCGGGTCGACGTAGCGCACGGTCACCGTGTCGAATCCGAGTGAACCGAGCAGCCCTTGGAGCATGGAGGTGGTGTTCTTCTCCGCTCGCTGGGTGAGCCCGCTCTCCTTGGCCGCCGCGCCGATGTGCTTCGCGGCCAGTTTGTTGACCGCCTGCTCGCTTCCGGGGTTGTCGGAGAAGAAGTCACCGAATCGGTCCAGGATTCCGCGCTGCTTGGACACCGCGTAGGAGCGGTCCGGATCCAGTGCGGGCTTGCCCAGCACGGCGTGCGGCAGCCGGAGTTCGGCCGTGGTGCGGTCCTCGTTCACGACGACCCCGTTCTCCGTGACCTTGCCGAGGTCCACGAAGGCGCCCACGGTGCCCGCTCCCACGTAGAGCGTCCGGGTACCACGGATGGCGTCGGGCAGGAACTTCGCGTCCTTCTCCAGGTCGACGACGACCTGGAAGTTGCCGGAGGCCGCCTCGTACGCGCTCATGTCCTGGATCGACTTGAGCACCGCAGGGCCGGACCGGTCCGTGGTCTCCTCGCCGAAGATGTCGCCCAGCCCGGGCAGCAGGCTGAGCCGGGTGCCGAGGAGCAGCAGGACGACCGCTGCAGCACACAGTCCGGCTGCTGTCAGGCACCCACGCCTGCGGGCGGGGCGGCGGGCGCCCCTGCCGTCGGGTTCTCCGGCGCTGTCTGTCCTTACGTCTGTGGACGTCATTCCTTCCGTGTGACCCGGTCCGGCGCTTTCAGTCCACCCGGCTCCACGACTACGCCAATTCCTGTACGGGCGGTCGAGTCATGTCGTCATCACATCTGTAGGGGGACGTCTCGCGCGGCCTGCTGCCCGTGCCGGCCGTAGTCACTGCTGCCGCCGTCGTCCGGCGTGGTCAGCGATGCCGTGATGCTGCCGAGGATCCCGAGGACGAGGAAGAGCACCACCAGGGCCTTCCCCGCCCCGCTCATGAGCAGCGGCCTGGTGAGCGTACGCATGTGCTGCTGGCCGACGGAGAGGTCCTCGTCGCCGAAAAGGCCCTTCGGGTAGGCCGGGGTGAGCATCAGCGCGTAGGCGATGAAACGCATCTGGAAGCGCAGGGTCGCCGCTGTCGCCTCCATGAGGGGCCGCGGCATCCGGCCCAGGATCAGCGTGATCAGCCACCAGATGAAGGACAGCATCCACCAGCCGGACATGGCGAGGCTCTGGACGACGGCTGCCGGGATCATCAGGAGCAGCCGGAAGAACACGGCGAGGCGGTTCAGGTCGGTGGGCCGTACCTCGATCTGTACGGGGTAGTCGGGCGGCGGGGTCAGGGCGAACGGCGGGTACCGGTCGATCAGCAGCATCTCGGATGCGGCCACCCGCATGCGGTAGCCGAGATATCCGGAGAGGAAGCGGAAGACCGGCTCGGGCAGCCTCCCCAGGACCAGAGCGGCGAACCAGCCGACGATCACGGTGAGCACGGCGCCGATGTGCAGGAAGAACAGCACGATGAAGTGCGGAATCAGCAGGAGCAGTCGCAGGAGGACGGTGAGCCGGCGCTGACGCGTCGGCTCGGTGATGTCCAGGACGGGCAGGAATTCCTCCGGGTGCCCTGCGGTCCGCCCCGGGCTCCACTGTCCGTCAGCCATGTCGCTTCTCCTCGGCCGGTGATCCGTACGGCGTCGGCACGCACGGCCTCGGCTCCCACGCTGGGCGCGTGGCGCCTGCCCGGCAATCGGCCGGGGCCCGAACGGGTGCAGCCCGCACCCGCCACCCCACCGGACGGAGGTGCGCGCGGTCCGCGCCGACCGCCACTCTTGTCGTCCTCCTCCTCAGCCACGAGTCTTCGTACGTGAGCGGCACCGAACCCGTTCGTGAAGGGAAGACATCTGTGGACACCGCCTCGTCCCTCCCTCGTCGTACCCGTGTCGGCATCGTGGGGGCGGGCCCGGCGGGACTGCTCCTGGCCCGGCTGCTGCACGGGCGCGGCGTCGACTGTGTGGTCCTGGAAAGCCGAGACCGCGCGTACGCCGAGCAGCGTCAGCGGGCCGGGATCCTGGAGCAGAGTTCCGTCGACGCCCTGCGTGCGAGCGGTGCCGGCGCGCGTCTGGACCGGGAGGGCATCGCGCACGACGGCATCGAGCTGCGTTTCGACGGACGGTCCCATCGCGTCGACTTCCCCTCGCTGACGGGTGGCAGCCGCGTGTGGGTGTACGCGCAGACAGAGGTCGTCAAGGATCTGATCGCCCTGCAGCTCGCCGAGGGCCCACCGCTGCTGTTCGAGGCGGAGGCGGTGGGGGTGTCGGGTGCGGATACGGACCGGCCGGTGATCGGCTACCGGCACGGGGGTGCCGAACGGACGCTGGCGTGCGACTACGTGGTCGGCTGCGACGGTTTCCACGGTGTGACCCGTCGGTCCGTCCCCGAAGGCGTGCTGCGGTCCCACACCCGGACCTATCCCTATTCCTGGCTGGGCATCCTGGCCGATGCGCCACCGGTGTACGACGAGTTGGTCTATGCGCACTCACCGCGTGGATTCGCCCTGGCCAGCATGCGTTCGCCTGCCGTGAGCCGGCTGTACCTCCAGGTGCCGAACGGGGAGGATCCCGCCGCCTGGTCCGACGACAGGATCTGGGACGAGCTGGACGTCCGGCTGGCCTCGGCGGGCAGCCGGAAGCTGGAACGGGGGGCCGTCACGGCCAAGTCCGTGCTGCCCATGCGCAGTCAGGTGACCGAGCCCATGAGCCACGGCCGGGTGTTTCTCGCCGGGGACGCGGCACACATCGTGCCGCCCACCGGTGCGAAGGGGCTGAACCTCGCCGCCGCCGATGTCGTGGTCCTCGCCCGTGCGTTCGCCCACCTGGAACGGACCGGCTCCTCCGATCTGCTCGACGCCTACTCCGACACGTGCTTGCGACGGGTCTGGCGGGCCGAGCACTTCTCGTACTTCATGACGTCGACGCTCCACACCGATCCGGCGCAGAGCACTTTCGAGACCCGTCTGCAGCTCGCGCAGCTGCACAGGATCGCGGACTCGCCGCATGCGGCGGCGGAGTTCGCCGAGAACTACACGGGCCACTTTCCCGGGTGGGCGTGATCCCGGCCGTCGGCTGGACGGCCGACGGCCGGGACCTGATGGTGCCGGAATCTCAGGGCGCTGGATTTCAGGGTGCCTGGATTTCAGGGTGCCTGGTCACTCACTCCAGGAGGTCGGCATACGCCCCCAGAGCCAGCGCGATGTCGGCCTGTGCCCAGAACCGGTGGTAGGTGAAGACCGGCGCTGCTCCGCCGTCCAGATAGGCCTGCACCTTGGGCCAGTTCGGGTCGTCCTCGTAGAAGGAACGGATGGACAGGAAGGTCGAGTTGTTGTTGACGGTGTCGCCGTTGGGCATGGCGCCCGTCCAGCCGCTGGGAACGTAGACCGGGTCGTCGAACCGGTTGTAGTCGGCCCGGGTCTCCGGCACCGCCACGCCGGCGTCGTCCTGGTAGTGGCCCCACATGCCGTCGAGCAGCGCCTCGGCCGTTGCCTTCGCCTCGGTGTCACCGGACTTGGCAGCGTAGTAGGTCAGGGTCCTGGCGTAGGCCCCTGCCACCCCGACGTCGTTGGTGTAGTCGGCGACGGTGACGTGAAGACTGTCGTTGGCACCGGGACTCGACGCGTTCCACGTGTCGGGCGCGCCCGACCACTTGAGGGTGGACGGCATGAGGTAGGTGCCGTCCGGGTTGATGGTCGTCTCGGACAGGGCCCAGTCGACCCACTTGTCGAGCACGGCCTTGGCCTGGGCGTCGCCCGACTCGTGGTAGTACTCGGCGACGCGTTCCATCGACCATGCCTGGAAGCCGAACCACTGGTTGGACGGCGGGTCGTGGTAGACCGGCTTCTCGTCGTAGTACATGCCGTAGAAGGTCGGCGTACCGGCCGGCGGCTGGGCGTAGCTGCCCTTCCAGCTGTTGGTCGCGCCGCCCGCGATGGCACCCTCGTCCGACTGGAGCCACTGGTAGAAGTCCAGCTGCCGGTCCAGGCTCTTGGCCCAGTCCTGCTGCCCCGTCGCCGACTTGGGCTTGAGGTCCGCCGACGCACTCAGGGCGTAGGCGGCCATCGGGTTCTGGTATCCGCCGTGGGCATGGCTGGAGCCGATGCGCCAGGACCAGCCCGCCGAGGTGTCGGTGGCACCGCCCCAGGCGTAGTACCAGGACATCAGGTAGTGCGCGCTGTCCTTGCCGCTTCCGGCCGGGCAGGCGGTCGGACCGACGCAGTTGCCGATCTTCTTGAAGTACTTGTCGAACATCGAGTAGCGCAGATAGTCACCCATCTTCGCCGCCTTGCCGACGGTCGCCGCGACCTCGCTCGCCTTGCCCTGCTCCTTGGCCCAGACATCGGCCCAGTAGGCGGCCTGCACGGCACGGGCGTCCGCGTCCGGGGCGTTGGTGAACTTCCACTGCTTGGCGTACGAGGCGTCCCCGGTGAACAGGTCCAGATAGCCGCTGTCGCCGCCGTAGGTGAAGTTGTCACAGGTCGGGTGGGTGACGGTCTCCCACACCGACTCCTGCGGTCCGCGCTGGAAGGTGTTGATGTACGACGGTCCGGTCTCTGTGGGACCGGCCGAGCACTTCCCCCCGGGCGTGTTGCCGTATCCGTAGACGTTGTCGACGTCCTGGATCCAGTGCATGCCGTAGATGTCGTCGGTGCCGTACGCGCTCTTCAGCTCGGCCGCGATCGGGTCCGATCCGGAGGCCGCCGACCCGTCGAGGACCGCCGGGTACTCGTTCGGGGTGTCGTGCTCGGGCGCGTAGGTGGCGGGCTTCGAGGCGTTGTAGAAGGAGTTCGTGGGCTGGTCGGCGTGGGTGGGGATCATGTACTTCTCCATGGTGGCCCACGCACCGTTGAACTTCGTCCAGTCCCCGGTGAGCTTCCCGTACATCGCCTGCAGCCAGATCAGATAGCTGTAGGCCTCCGACGTCGTCTCGTGCCCCTGGTCGGGAGCCTCGACGATCAACGTCTCGACGGAGTGGTACGGAATGCCTTCCGGCGAGAAGTAGCCGTTCGCCGGGTCGGTGATCTTCCCGTACAGCTCGAGGAAGCGCGCGTCGTACTCCTTCGCCGCGGCCAGCTGGGTGACGGTGACCTCGGCCTTGCTGTGGCCGGGGGCTGTCACGGTGAAGGTTGCGGCTCCCGTACCGGAGGCGTCGGCCGAAACGGTCACCTTCTGGGCCGTGGACCAGTTCGACGGAGTGAAGCTGAGGCTCGCTCCGGCGGTGACGGAAAGACCGGAGTTGCCGGCTGTCCTGGCCACCGTGACGGTGACCGCCGAGGTCGGCGCGGTGGAGAGCGCCACGTTGAACGTTCCCGACTTGCCCTGCTGGACGCCCAGTTGGGCGGGCGTGGCAACAACTGCCGGGCCCGAGACGACGGTGATGCCCGCGGGCGTCGACTCCGCCGAGGCTCCGAGGCTGTCGTAGGCCCTCGCGAAGACCGAATGGCTCCCCGCGGACAGCCCTGCGGCGCTGTAGGTGTACGGCGACGTGGTGTCGCTGCCGAGCAGCGTCGTGTTGTCGTAGAACTCGACCTTGCTGATCCCCGCCCCGTCCGCCGCAGCCGCCGTGGCGGCCAGGGGTACGGAATCGCCGGCGGTGAAGACGGCGCCTGCCGCCGGGGAGGTGAGGACGGTGATCGGCGCCTTGTGGGCGCCCGCGCAGACCGTCCCGTTGACGGAGAAGGCGGTCGGGGCGGCATTGGTGCCGCTGTAGCTGAACTGTCCGCCCGTGGTGACCGCGGCCCCGGCGGCGATGCCACCGTTCCAGGCGGCGTTCTTGACCGTGACGGTCTTCCCGGACTGGGACCAGGTGCCGTTCCAGCCGTTGGTGAGCTGCTGGTTGCCCGTGTAGGCGTAACTCAGGGTCCAGCCGTTGATCGCGGCGGAGCCCCGGTTGGTGACGGTGAGCTCGGCGCTGAAGCCGGATCCCCAGTCATTGGCCTTGTAGTCGACGCTGCACTCGACGGCCGCGGCCTGGGCCGGCGTGTTGGCAGCGGCGGTCATGCCCAGTGGGAGAGCGAGTGCGACGACGAATGCCGTCCACAACCGTCTGGATCCGACTCCGGTTCTGGCGGATCTTCTTGGTAACCATGCTCTTCGTGCGCTTCCCGATGGCATGCGCGGGTTCCTCCTCGCGGCTCGGCGACATGGGGGGCAAGCGGGGTTGAACACAAGCCTTGAACCAGTGGGAGCGCTCCCAGCATGGGGATGAGGAAAAAGAGAGTCAAGAGACTTGAAGAGTCGAATTATTTCGATAGCAAGAGATGAGAACAGGTGTGTTGACCGACACCACTTGACGCTCTAACGTCAAGCCACACCAGTGGGAGCGGTTCCATCAGTCGACGTGCCGTAGGGGGCGCGCCCGATCTGCAAGGAGTCGCTCATGCGACACCCCCCGCACTTATCGCACCTGTTCAGGCTGCTCCTCGGAGCAGTGCTCGCCACGGCCGGCCTGGTTGCCGCACCCATGGTGCCGGCCTCCGGATCCGCCCACGGGCGCACGGTGGAACACAGCACCGTGAGTCAGAGGGACAGCGGCTCCCAGCGGTCCGTCACGCTCACCGACCTGGATGCAGCAAGCAGTGGTCGGACTCTCGGCTTCGACCTGCCCCGGGGCCGGACCGTGACTCAGGGCCGGAATGCCCGGTGGTCGCAGTCGGGCAGTGTCATCACCGCGGCGAACGAGAGCTGGAACGGAACGCTCGCGAACGGCGCGAGCGTCACCGCCGGTTTCCTGGCGACGGGTGTGGGGTCCGGGTCCACGCCCGGTGCGTTCAGGCTCAACGGCACGGTCTGCACTGCGGATCCCGACCAGGATCCGACCGATCCCACTGATCCGGCCGAACTGCCAGCCCCTGCCGGGGAACCGCCCCTGTCGAAGGTCCCCGGCAACAAGCTCGTCGACGAGATCGGCGCGACCCGCCGCATCCTCGGCGTCAACCGCTCCGGCGGCGAATTCATGTGCGTGCAGGGCCGTGGCATCT
This sequence comes from Streptomyces sp. NPDC005566, assembly GCF_040605575.1. NCBI lineage: Bacteria > Bacillati > Actinomycetota > Actinomycetes > Kitasatosporales > Streptomycetaceae > Streptomyces > Streptomyces sp. NPDC005566. The sequence goes on from NZ_JBEXDB010000015.1 coordinate 172,432, forward strand.
TCGACGGCCCGGTCGACAACGCCTCCGTACAGGCGATCGCCGGCTGGAACGCCAACACTGTCCGAATCCCTTTGAACGAGGAGAGCCGGCTTGGCCTGGACACCATAGGCCCGCGGTACGCGGGCGAGAACCACATCAGCGCCGTGAAGGACCTGGTCCAACGGGTCAGGGAGCCGGCATGACACCCGTGGTCGAACTGCACTGGACCTGGTGGCAGAACACCGGAGATTCGGCGGGCTGCTCCTGCGTGCATGCCGGTCGCAGCGAGCCGATGCCCAACTCCGGTTGTTCACAGGACTTCTGGTCTTCGCTCGCCTCGGCCTTCAGGGGCGAGCCGACCCAGGACCTCATCGACGCGGCACGGACGGCCGACGCCCGGAACCTGTTCCGGCCGACGGACTCCCCTACTCCAACGACCTGGGCCGACGGCTCCAGCACCGGCCCCAGGACCCGGCGGGCCATCTCGCCGCGGCCTGGCATGTCTACAAAGTCAACCCCTGTGCGAACGAGGACTGCTGGTACTCCACGCTCACACCGGTCGCAGCCGAAGTCCCCCTCGTCACACACGAGATCGGCGAGAACACCTGCTCCCACGGCTTCGCCGACCGGGTCATGCAGTGGCTCGACGACCGCGGACCCTCCTACCTCGGATGGGCCTGGAACGCCTGGGACCGCTCCACGGGCCCGTCCTTGATCAGCGACTACGACGGTACCCCCACCCCGTACGAAATCGGGCTGCGCGACCATCTGCGCGCCCTCGACAGTTGAGGAAACGGAATTCGTATGAGCCGCACGAGCCGCACCACCCTGCGCCGATCACGAACAGCACTGATAGCGGCGGGAGCACTTGTCGCCGCAGCCGCCGGCTCCGCCGCCGCGGCAGCACCCTTCGGGGCCTCGGCCGCCGCGGCGGCGGGATGCACCGTCGACTACAAGATCCAGAACCAGTGGAACGGCGGACTCACGGCCGCCGTGAGCGTGACGAACACGGGTGACGCCCTTTCCACCTGGCAGCTCGAATGGTCCTTCGCCGGCGCCGAGAAGGTCAGCCAGGGCTGGAACGCCACCGTGACGCAGAGCGGCGCTGCCGTCACCGCCAAGAGCCTCTCCTACAACGGCACGCTCGCTTCCGGAGCCTCCGCCTCCTTCGGGTTCAACGCCACGGGCAACGGAAACAGTGCCGTGCCCGCGACCTTCAAGCTGAACGGCGTCACCTGCAACGGCGCCACGGGCCCGACCGACCCGCCGGACCCGACGGATCCGCCCACCGACCCTCCGGCGGGCAGCCGTGTCAACAACCCGTACCAGGGCGCCAAGGTCTATGTGAACCCGGAGTGGTCGGCGAAGGCCGCCGCGGAGACGGGTGGCAGCCGGGTGTCCAACCAGCCGACGGGTGTCTGGCTCGACCGGATCGCCGCGATCGAGGGCGCCAACGACGGAATGGGTCTGCGCGACCATCTGGACGCGGCCCTGACGCAGAAGGGCTCCGGCGAACTCGTCGTCCAGCTCGTCATCTACAACCTGCCCGGGCGTGACTGCTCGGCGCTCGCCTCCAACGGTGAGCTCGGCCCCACGGAGATCGGCCGCTACAAGACGGAGTACATCGACCCCATCGCGGCGATCCTCGGCGACTCGAAGTACGCGGGCCTGCGGATCGTCACCACCGTCGAGATCGACTCGCTGCCGAACCTCGTGACCAACACCGGCAGCCGCCCCACCGCGACCCCTGCCTGCGACGTGATGAAGGCCAACGGCAACTACCAGAAGGGCGTCGGCTACGCGCTGAACAAGCTCGGTGACGTGCCCAACGTCTACAACTACATCGACGCGGGGCACCACGGCTGGATCGGCTGGGACGACAACTTCGGCGCGACCGCCGACATCTTCAAGGTGGCGGCGACGACCGAGGGCGCGACCGTCAACGACGTACACGGCTTCATCACCAACACAGCCAACTACGGCGCGACGAAGGAGGACAACTTCTCCATCGACGACTCCATCAACGGCACCTCCGTGCGTCAGTCGAAGTGGGTCGACTGGAACCGCTACACGGACGAGCAGTCCTACGCTCAGGCCTTCCGCCAGAAGCTTGTCTCGGTCGGCTTCAACTCCGACATCGGCATGCTGATCGACACCTCGCGCAACGGCTGGGGCGGCACGCAGCGGCCGACCGGACCGGGTGCGTCCACCAGCGTCGACACCTATGTGGACGGCGGCCGGTACGACCGGCGCATCCACCTGGGCAACTGGTGCAACCAGGCCGGAGCCGGACTCGGCGAACGGCCGAAGGCCGCCCCGGCAACCGGGATCGACGCGTACGTCTGGATGAAGCCGCCGGGGGAGTCCGACGGCTCCAGCAAGGCGATCCCGAACGACGAGGGCAAGGGATTCGACGGGATGTGCGACCCGACCTACGCCGGTAACGCACGCAACGGCAACAACCCGTCCGGAGCACTGGCTGACGCCCCGGTCTCCGGCCACTGGTTCTCCGCCCAGTTCCAGGAGCTCATGAAGAACGCCCACCCGGCGCTCTAGGTTCCACGTCGGCCGGTTCCGGACGCTCCCCCGCCCGGGCCCGGCCGACGACCCCACATCCGGCCGATGAGAGCGCGTCCGCGGGTAGCCGACGCGGACGCGCTCCGCCCGGCAGAAGCCTTGGTGGAAACCGCCTTGGCGGACCCGGTCCTGGCCCCGGGCCTGTTCCTGGTACCCGTCTTCGCGCCGGCACCGACACCGGCCCTCGCCCAGATACCGGCCTTGCTGTCCGCACGGTTCCTGGCACCGGTCCTGCTCTTGGTGCCGGCCCTGCTCTTCGCCCCGTTCCGGTCCGCGGCTTTCCCCGTGGGCTTCACCCTTGCCGTGTCCCCAACGGGCGGCACGTCGGAAAGGGCGTGGTAGCGGTGGCTGATCCGTCGGCCCACCAGCGCGTAGCCGAGCAGAGCGCCGCTCGTATTGAGGATCACGTCGTCGACGTCGAAGGCCCGCCCGGCAACGAGCGCCCCCTGCGTGAGTTCGACGACGGCCATGACCAGCCCGGTCAGCAGGACCATCCGGATCATGCGCAGCCGCCGTGGCACCAGGATCGGCAGCAGGACACCGAAGGGCGCGCCGAGCAGAAGGTTGCCTCCCGCCTGTTTGCACGCAGCCAGGAAGGTGTAGTCCTGCGCGTACTGCCGGAGGGACCGCCCCGGCTGCATGTTCGATGTCACGATGCCCTCGGATGCCGGTGACGGTGTCAGCGTCACCTTCGCCAGGACGACCGAGAACGCCACAAGGCTCAGAAATGCCGCGATGAGCACCAGTGCGCGCAGCGCAAGACGGCCCCAGCTTCTGTGTTGTGCACTACGATCCGCCTCTACAGTCATGGCGGAACGGATGCCCCCAACCCCGGCGGCCACACCCGGAGTCGGGTGCGACGATGTAGGCATGAGCGCACCGGACAAGAACGAGCTGCTGGCGCAGGCCGTGCGGCTGCGTGAACAGGGCCACCCCGAGCAGGCCAGGGAACGCTTGCTCTCCCTCACCGCCGACTATCCCGATGCTGTGGACGTGGCCTTTCACACCGCCTGGGTCCACGATGTGCTCGGCCTGGAGGCCGAGGCCGTTCCGTACTACGAGCGCTGCCTCCAGGGCGACGCCCTCCGCGAGGAGGACCGCCGGGGAGCGCTGCTCGGGCTCGGGAGCACCTACCGGGTGCTGGGCAGGTTCGGGCAGGCCGTCGAGACGCTGCGCCGCGGTGTGTCGGAGTTCCCGGACGACGGCGCGCTGCGGACGTTCCTCTCCATGGCGCTGTTCAACACCGGCGAGCATCACGAAGCTATGCAGATTCTGCTGCGCCTCGTCGCGGAGACGAGTGACAGTCCCGGCGTGCAGAGGTATCGGCCCGCCATCGAGCACTACGCGTCGGACCTCAACCGGACGATGTGAGCCCGTCCCGTGGGCTGCCGGCCGCCGCTCGCGGCGCCGGGGCATAAAGGAGCCCCGGCCGGATCGGGGGAATCCAGCCGGGGCGGCTTGTGTGCGGGTGCGAGGCTCGGTCGCCTCGTGCGGGCGCAGCCCGCCCGGTCCCACTATATGAACGATAAACCACCGAGGGGCGTTCCCGGGAATCGGCACCCGCACATGTGATCCACACCATGCTCACCAGGGACGATGTCAGCCCTGGGCAACTCCGGCCGTGCCGTAACGGCGCCGGAACTGTTCGATGCGACCGGCCGTGTCCAGCACCTGGCGAGTACCGGTGTAGAAGGGATGACTGGCCGACGAGGTCTCCACGTCGATGATCGGATACGTGTTTCCGTCCTCCCACTCGACGCGCTGCTCGGCATGCGCGGTCGAGCGCGTCAGGAAAGCCGTTCCGGCCGCGATGTCACGGAAGACCACGGGACGGGATACGGGATGGATGCTGGACTTCATGAATGTTCCTTCCTTACGGACAAGGATCCTGCCGGGCGGCGGCGGAAGCGGTCAGCGGACCTCACGGAAGAGGACGTGCGCTCCCGCGGCCGGGTCGTACTTGCGCAGCTCGAGCCGGTCAGGGCTGTTGCGGCGGTTCTTGCGCGTCACATAGCTGTGGCCGGTTCCGGCCGTGGACCGGAGGGTGACGACGGGCCTGAGTTCACTGCGTGCCATGGGCACCTCCAGACGAGAGCACCGATCCCCCGTAATGGGAATGGGTATCGTTTTCGTTCTGGTCGAGTAACGCAGGCAGGGCCGACGGCATTCCCGGGTGCCGATTCGCCCGTGGAACAGATGTACGACGCACATCCGTACACCGGTGCGGACGCCACCGCCGATACCTCCTGGGACGGGGCACCGTACAAGGACGCCGGACCGGAGCGACACCGTTGATCCACCGGCTCACGGAGCACGCATATGCCCTGATCCCCGCAGAGGTGCGCCGTGCCACAGCCCCGCACGCGGGCGTACGCAAAGCCGCTCACGCCCGACGACTTGCGTCAACACCCGCGTAAAGGCAAGGGTGTTCGGCGAGCCCCCGCCCCACTCGGCCGACGGCATATGCCGGAAGCAACAACGTATCGAGTGTTGCCAAATCCCTTACGGGCTCCCCCAGCCTGTGCGACAGTCGTGTTCGGTCCACCCCCATGAACCGGCCGTGCCATGCCTGTATCGGAGTACGAGATGCCGTCCCATACGTTCGCGGACCGCCCCGCCCCCCAGCCGCCCGAGCGAGATGCCGTCGAAGCGTTGATCAGCCGGACCCGACGGCTGCGCGGAGACGTGGACGCCGTGCGGCGGGACACCTCGGTCATCGAGGAGGACGACCCCCAGGTGCGCTGGCAACGCGCGCTCTGCGATCTGGCCGTCCACCAGCTCGACGACCTCGGCGAGCACCTGGGACAGCTCAAGGACGGCATTCCGGCACAGGCGGACGACGATCCCACCGGGGTGGACGACGGGGAGACGACGAACGCACCGCGGCCCGGCTCGCTCCTCAGCAGGGTGGGCAGCGCCGAATGGAACCTGCTCACCGACGAGGTCAGCTGGTCGGACGAGATGTACCAGATCTTCGGCAGGTCGCCCGAGTCGGAGCCGCTGTCCCTGGACGAGCTGCCCTCCCTGCTCCTCGCCGAGGACCAGCCCCTGCTGATGTCGATGGTCACCGACTGCCTCGTCGACGGCAGGCCGATAGACGGCGAATTCCGGATCCTGCTGCCCGAAGGCCGGATGCGTACGGTTCACATGATGGGCGAACCCGTTCTCGACGCCGACGGCTGCACCGCGTCGATGTGGGCGGTCCTGCGCGATGTCAGCCGGATCCGGCGAAGCCAGCGCCTCATGAGCCGGACCCGGGACTCGCTGCGGCGCGGACAGCAGATCGCGCGGACCGAGCACCGTATGGCCGTGGAGCTGCAGGAGGCCGTACTGCCGCCCTGGCGCGGATCGCTCTCCTCTCCCGGCCGCGGCCTTGGTGCCCTGGACACCGCCGCCCACTACCTTCCGTCGGAGTCGAGCAACCTGATCGGCGGCGACTGGTACGACGCACTGCAGCTCCCTGACGGCAGGACGCTGCTCACCGTCGGTGACCTGACGGGCCACGGAATCCCCGCCACCTCGGCCATGGCGATGCTGCTGGGCGCGCTGCGCGGCATGGCGATGGCCGGCATCGAGCCGGGCGCCGTGATGGGCCATCTGAACCAGCTGATCGAATCCTCGGTCCAGCCCGTCCTGGGCAGCGCCGTATGCTGCCGATTCGACCCGGCGACGGGCACCCTCGCCTGGGCGCAGGCAGGTCACCCCGCGCCGCTGCTCTTCCGCAACGGAGTGGGGCGTGCTCTTCCGACGCCGGACGGCGTGCTGCTCGGCGCGGCGTCCGCCGTCTCCTACGAGCAGGACCAGGTGACTCTGCTTCCCGGCGATGTGCTGATGCTGCACACCGACGGGCTGACACGGCAGAGGGACCGGAGTGCCGACCCGGACGCGTTGCTGGGCCTGGCCCCTCGGTTCGCGCAGGCCCGCACGGCGCAGGACTGCGTCAGGACTGTCGTCGAGGAGTTCGGCGGAACCGAGCGGCTCGACGACGCATGTGTGCTGGTGGCCCGCGTCGGGTCATGAGGAATCCCAGGACGGCATGACCGCCCGTGAATGTGCTGATTCGCTGCTCCGACAAGGGCCGGACGACGGCACTGCGCCGGTCGACGGCGCCCCGGATCAGATCTGTGAGCCCCTCGGCCTCTTGGTGAACGTGCTTTGCGGCAGGGCGAGTTGGATCTCCTCGCGAAGGTCCTCGATCTTGGCGTACCCCGCGAACTGACCGGTGAGCCGGTACATCTCGCGCAGGCGGTCCCAGGTCCGGTGCGAGGAGGTTTCCCCCATCGACACCAGGGCGAGCCGTGCGTACCGGTCGGCCTGCTCGGGGTCGTCGGCGATGAAGCAGGCAGACGCCAGCGAGATGTAGTCGAAGATCTTGGACCGCTGACGACCGTTTATACGGAGCTCGAGCGCCTGCTTCGCGTGGCGCTGGGCCGTGCCGGCCGCAGCCGGATCGTGCTCCGCGAGCGTACGGAACGCCAGGGCCTGCATGCCGTGCATGTCCGCCTCGTCGAACATCTGCATCCAGCTCGGGGGCGGCACGTCACCCTTGTCCGATACGAAGAGCTCCTCGGCCTCGCCGAGCGTGCGCCGCATGGCCTGCCCGCGCCCCATGGACGCCTGGGCCCAGGCCTCGATCGTGTGCAGCATCGCCTGTGTACGGGGCAGAGTCTCCTCCCCCGAACCGGACTTGGCGAGCTTCATCAGGTCCAGGGCATCGTCCGGGCGGCCCAGATGAACCATCTGGCGTGCCGCGCGGGAGAGTGCCTCGCCGGCCCTCGGCCGGTCTCCGCCCTCGCGCGCCGCATGAGCGGCGATGACGAAGTACTTCTGAGCGGTGGGCTCGAGGCCGACGTCGTGGGACATCCAGCCCGCGAGGACGGCGAGGTTGGCGGCGACGCCCCACAGGCGGCGCTGCAGGTGGTCGGGGTGGTGGTAGGCGAGCATGCCTCCCACCTCGTTGAGCTGGCCCACGACAGCCTTGCGCTGAAGTCCTCCACCGCGTGAGGCGTCCCAGGCACGGAATACCTCGACCGAGCGCTCGAGGGCCTCGATCTCCTCGGATCCGATGGGGGCAGCCTCGTACCGGTCGAAGCCGGCCGCGTCGGCGTACATGGGGTCGTTGAGGCCGGCTGCCTTGGCCGCCGGGGCGGGGTCGGAATGCAGCCAGTCGTGCATGGCGCCTGTGATGGCTGAGCCAGCTGCGAGCGCGGCGCCCGCGCTCACCAAGCCGCGTCGGTTGAGCATGAGGTCCATTCCCGTGAATTCGGTGAGGACCGCTGCCGTCCGTTCGGGCGCCCACGGCATTCCGTCGGGATTCTTCTCCGTCCCGGTGTTCTGCCGTTTCCCCACACGCCCGCGTCGGCCGAACCCGAGGTCCTCGATGGTCACGACACGGCCGAGCCGCTCGGTGAACAGAGCTGCCAGCACTTCGGGCACGGGATCTCGGGGGGACTCCCCCATGTCGATCCAGCGCCTGACCCGCGAGGTATCGGTGGCCAGCTGGAGGTGGCCCATGGCCGCCGCCTGCCGGTTCACCATTCTCGCTAGCTCCCCCTTCGACCATCCGGCCAGGCCGAACAGATCAGAAAGGCGGGTGTTGGGTTCTCCGGTCACGTCAAGCCCCCAGGTTCTCGGCTGACTTGACACTAACCCGCTGTCAGATGCTGAGTGACTATTCGCCAGGCTTCGCCAGGGTCCGCCAGATGGTCCACTACCCATTACCCGGTGTCAGGTAGGAATGCGCCACCCCGCCCGGCAGCCCTAGGTACTCCCCAGGGTGCCGAACGGCCGCCGGCCGGGGCGGCGCACGTAACTTGTCGGCGCACGAAGGGATCTGTCTCGCCCATGTACACAGCATCGTCCTCCGTGTCCGCCCCACCCCGCGCGTTCCGCCCCATGGGTGCAGGCGGCGGACCGTATCTCGACCCCAACGCAGCGTCGCCGGCGTCCGGCATGGGTCGGACCCGGCGGGCGGCGGGCACCGGAGCCCAACCGCTCAGCGGGAGACTCGACCTGTCCGGCCCTCAGGGTGCGCAGCTGCGGATGGCCATCGCCTCGGTGCACCGCATCTGTCCGGAGTTCAATCCGGTCCAGGTGTTGCGTCGCAGCGGGCGCTCGGTGCTCATCGTCGGCACCACCGGCCGTGCGACCGCGGTGGCCAAGTGCTTACTGGACCACTCCCCCGTATGGACCGAGCGGTTCCGGCACGAAATAGCTGCATACCGCGCCTTCGTCAGGCATCGCCCACCGGTTCGGGTCCCCCGGCTCATCGCAGCCGACCCCGAGAACTGCACGCTGGTGATCGAGCGGATGCCCGGCCGGGTCGCGGCGCTGACGAGGCACCCCGCGGAGGCACCGCCCCGGGCGGATGTGCGGGCGGCCCTCGGAGCGGTCAGCAGGATCAACGCCTGGCGGCCTCCGGCGGGTCTGTTCGACGCACCGCTCGACTACGCCTCACGCATCGCCAGGTACCACGAGTTGGGGCTCTTCACCGACCGTGATCTGGGCGATCTGCAGAAGTTGCTGCACGGTCTGGCCCACGCGAGCGGTCGGGGGGGCATGGGCCAGTTCTGTCACGGTGACGCGCTGCTCTCCAACATCCTGCTGCCGCCCACCGGCCCGGTGCTCGTCGACTGGGAGCACGCCGGCTGGTATCTGCCGGGCTACGACCTGGCGACGCTCTGGGCCGTACTCGGTGACGCACCGGCGGCCCGCCGCCAGATCAGCCAGCTGGCGCAGGCGCCGGGTGCCGCGGCACGTGATGCGTTCCTGGTGAACCTCATGCTCGTACTGACCCGGGAGATCCGGACGTACGAGACGGCTGTCCAGCGCGCGATGCGCGAAGGGGCGCCGTCGGGTGGCGGCCAGGCCCGGCAGGGCGCGCTCTCGTCGAGCGAGGAACAGCGGCTGCTGCTGCGCAGGCTGCACGACGACTGCGCGATGGCGCGGCGCGCCGTGCGTGCCGCGGTGGGCACTCGCTGACCACGCCGGGCCGGAGAACCTGACCGACGGGGGACGAGTGCTGCGGGACCGGTGCCGACACACCGGTCCCGCAGCATGGTGAGCGGGTTCTGCTCAGCGCACCCGTTCCACATCCACGTCGGACGCCTTCACGAATCCGATCCGGTGCCCGATCTGCACCGTCAGATACTTCTGCGCGCCGGTGAAGTAGGTGTGGTCGTACGGCTTCGACGCGTCGATCGTCGGCGCGTAGTAGTAGCCGGTGGGCGCCTCGCCTCCGCCGGGGAATGCCTGGCCCGCCTTGATCGTGTACACGAGGGGTGTGCCCACTGTCGGCTTGACGAAGTCCGAGGGGTACTCCCCCTTCTCCGGGTACGCCACCCCGTACACCGGCACCTCGGTCCTGCCTGCTTTCGGCCTGACGACGTGACCGGACGTGGGCACGGTGACCCGGGTGCCGCCCGGAGTGCGGAACCACGCCTTCTGTCCGTACCACCAGATCGCCGTCCAGCCGGGGGCCCGTTCCGCGACGACGGCCTGCTGGGTGGCGCTGATCTTGCTGCCCCAGTCGGCTGCGCAGTTGGTGCCCGCCGAACCGTCCGGGTGCAGCCCCGGGTCGGAGAAGAGCGGCGCGTCGTCGGAGGGCCCGGTGTACAGCGGGACCGCGCTGCTCCCCTGCAGGGGCAGGTCGACGCCCTTCTCGCAGTCGCGGAATGCCTGCTCGTTCCTGGCGAAGTCGGGGCTGACCGTGACCAGTTCGCTGCTCTTGGGGGCACTGGGTACAGCGGGTCTGCCGAGCAGAGCCATGAAGCGGTTCCAGTCCCAGTACGGGCCCGGGTCCCAGTGCATGTTCCTCGTACCGGCCGCACTGGTCGGCGGCACGCCGTCGTGGCCGATGATGTGCTGCCGGTCGAGCGGAATGTCGTACTTCGCCGCCAGGTGACGCACCAGCCGGGCGGTGGACCGGTACATCTCCGGGGTGTACCACTTGGCGCCCTCGGCTGCGACACCCTCCTGCTCGATGCCGATGGAGTGGGTGTTGAGGTACCAGTTGCCCGCCTGCCAGGCGACGTCCTTGTTCTTCACCATCTGGGTGACATGGCCGTCGGCCGATCGCACCACGTAGTGGGCGGAGGTCTGGTTGAGCGGGTTCTGGAAGATCTTCAGGGTGGTGTCGTAGTCGACCTCGGTGTCGTGCAGGACGATGAACTTGATCGCGTTGCTGTGCGGCCTGTCGGCGGTGTCGTAATTGCCGTACGTATCCTTGTCGGCCGGATCGCCGGTCTGCTGGTAGGCCGCCGGCACCCAGTCGCAGTGGAGGCTGCGCGGGCATTCCGGCCGTACCGCGTCCGCGCCGGCCTGCGACGCGGGGGTGAGGAGTGCGACGCTCAGCGCCCCCGCAGTGGTCAGTGCGAGTGCGAGCCTGGTCCTCTGTTCGGACGTCATGACAACCCTTCCTGGGCCGGGCCTACCGAAGCCGTTCCTGGGGTGATCTCAGCTTTCCGCCGTCGGCGGACACTCTGTGACGTGAGGTGTTGGTGAGTCAAGAGCACAGTGCAGTACGGGGTCTGAGCTTGTGTGACTATTTCGGGCTGTGCGTGCCCCGGATGGCCGAGGGGTAGTGCTGCCGCCGACAGCCGGTCCGAGCGGACCGGGCGGAGTTCTCGAAAGGCCGACGCACACATGGCACAGCCCTTCTCCCTTCCCGACTTCTACGTGCCGTATCCGGCACGTCTCAACCCCCATGTGGAGGCGGCCAGAAGCCACACCCGGGAGTGGGCGCGCGGGATGGGCATGCTCGAGGGGTCCGGCATCTGGGAGGAGAAGGACCTCGAGTCCCACGACTACGCGCTGCTGTGTGCGTACACCCACCCCGACTGCTCGTCCGAGGCCCTGTCCCTGGTCACCGACTGGTACGTGTGGGTCTTCTTCTTCGACGACCACTTCCTGGAACTGTTCAAGCGCACTCCGGACCGAGAGGGCGGCAAGCGGTATCTGGACCGGTTGCCGGCCTTCATGCCGATGGAGCGGGGGGCGGCGACGCCCGAGCCCGCCAACCCGGTCGAGGCGGGTCTGGCCGACCTCTGGGCCAGGACCGTGCCGGCCATGTCCGACGCCTGGCGGGCCAGGTTCGCCGAGGCGACGGAGAATCTGCTCAACGAGTCCTTGTGGGAGCTCGCGAACATCAACGAGGGCCGGATCGCCAACCCCGTCGAGTACATCGAGATGCGGCGCAAGGTGGGCGGCGCACCCTGGTCTGCGGGGTTGGTGGAGTACGCGGCGAACGCCGAGGTTCCGGCGTCGCTGGCCGGTGCGCGGGCACTGCGGGTGCTGCGGGACGCGTTCTCCGACGGGGTCCACCTGCGCAACGACCTGTTCTCCTACCAGCGTGAGGTCGAGGACGAGGGCGAGAACAGCAACGGTGTGCTGGTCCTGGAGAAGTTCCTGGGCTGCTCCACCCAGGAGGCGGCCGAGGCCGTCAACGATCTGCTGACCTCACGGCTCCAGCAGTTCGAGAACACGGCCCTCACCGAACTCGGACCGCTCTGTGCGGAGAAGGGGCTCACCCCCGAGGAGACGGTCGCTGTACTGGCGTACGTCAAGGGGCTTCAGGACTGGCAGTCGGGAGGTCACGAGTGGCACATGCGCTCCAGCCGCTACATGAACGACGGCGGTGGCGCCGGCACTGCGCCCGGTTTCGGAATGGCAGCCGCCTCCATCCGCTTCACACCCCGTTCGGAGTCGGCCCGGCTGCGCAGCCACACCCATGTGCCGTACCAGCACGTCGGCCCGTCCCTGCTGCCCGAATTCGACATGCCGTTCACCACGACACCGAGTCCGCATCTCGACGGGGCCCGGGTACGGATCGTGGACTGGTCGCGCCGGATGGGGCTTCTGGAGGCTCAGCCGGGTGTGCCGGGTTCGCACATCTGGGACGAGGAACGGCTCGTCGCGATCGATCTGCCGCTCTGCGCCGCGGGCCTGCACCCCGACGCCGCACCGGACGAGCTCGATCTGTCATCGCAGTGGCTGACCTGGGGAACGTACGGCGACGACTGGTTCCCCGTGGTGCACGGCCGGACGCGGGACCTTGCCGGGGCCCGGCTGGCCAACGAGCGGCTGTCCCTCTTCATGCCCCTGGACGGGACGCCGGTGCCCGAGCCGGTCAACGCCCTGGAGCGGGGGCTGGCCGACGTCTGGCGGCGGACCGTCGAGCCCATGGACGTGAGCGGGCGCCGCACGTTCCGTGAGGCGGTCGAGTCGATGACCGCGAGCTGGCTGTGGGAGCTGGCGAACCAGGCGCAGAACCGGATCCCGGACCCGGTGGACTACGTCGAGATGCGCAGGGCGACGTTCGGCTCGGATCTGACGATGAGCCTGTGCCGGCTGGGTCACGGCAGGAAGGTGCCGGACGCGGTCTACCGCAGCGGTCCCCTGCGTTCCCTGGAGAACGCGGCGGCGGACTACGCCTGTCTCCTCAACGACCTCTTCTCCTACCAGAAGGAGATCGAGTACGAGGGCGAGGTGCACAACGGCGTCCTGGTCGTGCAGAACTTCTTCGGGGTGGACTATCCGACGGCGGTGTCGATCGTGGACGACCTGATGAATTCGCGGATGCGCCAGTTCCAGCACATCGCCGAGCGGGAACTCCCGGTGCTGTACGACGACTTCGCTCTGGACGCGGACGCGCGGGAGGTCCTCGCGGGCTATGTCGTGGAGCTCCAGCACTGGATGGCGGGGATCCTGATCTGGCACCGCGGCTGCCGGCGCTACCGGGAGCAGGATCTGCGGCGGGGCTCCGGTGCCCCGTGGCATCTCAGCGGTCCCACGGGGTTCGGTACCTCGGCGGCCCGGGTGACACAGCTGCTGAAGGCGCAGGGACGTTTCAGCCCTGCTGGAAGAGCTCCGCGGGCAACGGCTTCAGCAGCGCGTACAGATCGTCCGTGATCGGCCGGTCCCAGCTGGCGATGGTGACCAGCACGCCGTCGCTCCGGTCGAACTGAACGCAGGAGATTCGGCTCTCCGAGAGCTTGACCCTGCGCACGATCAGAAGACTGTCCCCCTGCATGACGGGGACGTCCTCGGTGCCGGTCACCTCCACCGGCTCGTCGTTCTCGAGCGCGAGGAGGAGCTGGGCGACCTCGAACGGGACCTGGCCCTCCTCGGTCTCGCGGGCGGGCGATCCCTCCGGCAGATTGCCGATGATCATCGCCGGGCCGCGGCCGCCGAACAGGTCGTAGCGGAGAAAGACGCCCTGACAGCTCCCGTCGGGAGCGGGGAGCAGACCGGCGCCGAGGTTGCCGGGCCAGTCCCCCGGATCCATGGCCAGGACGTCGAAGTCCGGGCCCGCGGGTGTGGCGGCGCTACGGCGGCGGAGGAAGGACATGCAGCCATGTTACGTGGCCCGGCTCACGTTGCGGAGCCGGGCACTCCCTAAGCGGACTCCGCGGCCAGCGCTTCCAGCAGCTCGACGGCTTCGGTCGCACGCGCGTACGGAACGAACAGGTGGTCGTGGTGGAATCCCGCGACGACATTGCAGCTCACCCCCGCGTCGGTGAGGGCCAGCGAGACCGCGGCGGTCAGGCCGACGGCATCCAGGGAGGAGTGCACCCGGAGGGTGATCCAGCCCGCGACGAAGTCGTGGGCCAGTCCGGACTCCAGCGCCTGCGCCTCGGGTACCACGAGGGTCAGCCCTTCGCGCTCGGTGACGGCGACCACCGGGGTCACACCGCCGGGCACCTTCCCGTCCGGCACCGTAGTGAAGACGTAGCGACCGGGGTTCAGCTCCGGTCGCATGCCGTGCAGCAGTGTTCGCAGATCGCGCTCGCCGGTCATGGGGGCAACGTTACGGCTCCCGTGTGCGGTGCCGCTCGTGGTGGCGGCACCCGCGCACGGCCGCCGCGGCGCGGCTCACACGAGGTCGAATTCGCCGTCCCGCGCGTTGATCACGAAGGCCCGCCACTCGGCGGGGGTGAAGATCAGCGAGGGGCTGCCGGGTTTGCCGGCGTTGCGCATCGCTATGAAGCCCTCCACGAAGGCGATCTGGACATCACCCGCGCCCTGGCTGCCCGACCGCCAGTCCGCGTTACTGAGGTCGAGCTCCGGCTTGTCCCAGCCGGCGAACTGCTGGCGGCCGGTGGTGCTCTCCGTCACGGCTTCTCCTCCCGCTCGTCGTCCCGGCCAAAGCCTAGCCACCGCCGACGGCCCGGGACAGGGCGCGACAGGGCCCGGCGTGATGCACCGGGCACCGGCGGGCAGCACAACGAGTAAGCCATTCAGGCACGCCATGTATCCATACGCTCACCTTGCGTGGCAGGGGCGGGTCATCGCCCATAGCTTCAGCTCATGAGGAAAAAACACATCAAATGCCTGGTGGGCATCACTGTCATCACGGCTACGGCAATGGGCGCGGCAGTGGTTCCGTCCTCGGCAGCCGCACCGCGAGAGCAGGTTGTCCGGCCCGGCGGTTCGATCCAGAAGGCGGTGAACGCCGCAGGACCCGGCGGCACCGTCGTGGTCCTGCCCGGTACCTACCGGGAGAGCGTCCTGATCACGAAGCCGGGACTGACCCTGCGCGGCACCGGTGGCCGGACCGTCATCATGCCGGCCAAGGCGGGCAAGGCGACCAAGGCCGCCAACACGTGCGCAGCGGGCGGCAACGGCATCTGCGTCGTGGGCACCAAGACCCGGATCGTCCACGACGTCCACATCCGGTCCCTGACCGTCTCCGGCTTCAAGAAGAGCGGCGTCTGGGCCTCCTGGACCAACGGACTGGCCGTCCACCGGGTGACCGCCAAGAACAACGGCACCTGGGGCATCGCCCAGGAGCGTTCGACGCGCGGGGACTTCCGGCGCAACACCGCCACCGCCAACGGTGACGCGGGGATCTTCATCGCGAACTCGGTCAGCGAGGAGGGCGGCGCCACCGACACCCGTGGGACCGAGATCCAGAACAACACCCTGCGCGGGAACCGCATCGGCGTCACCGCCCGGCGGGTCAGGAACCTCCTGATCGACGGCAACCTCATCAGCGGCAACTGCAGCGGGGTCTTCGTCGTGGGCGACGAGTCCAAGCCCGCGGCCGGCGCGATGACCGTCAGCGGCAACCGGATCCTGGGGAACAACAAGTTCTGCGCGGCGACCCCGCGGCTGTCGGCCATCCAGGGGTCCGGCATCGTCCTCACCGGCAGCGAGGCCACGGTCGTACGGGACAACGTCATCCGGAACAACGTGGGAGCCACCCCGCTCTCCGGCGGGATCCTGCTGTTCAAGAGCTTCGTGGGCGCCCTCAACACGGACAACACCATCACCCGCAACCTCGTGCAGGGCAACAAGCCCGCCGACCTCGCCAACGGGGACACCACGGGCAAGGGCAACACCTTCACCAGCAACCAGTGCGGGACGTCGGTACCGGCCGGAATGTGTGCCAAGTGACGGACCACCGCCGCACAAGGAGGAACGAGACGGTATGACCACCGTGAGTCCCACCCCCGACACCACCCCTGTGGCGGCCACCCTCGCCGCACCCCTCGCCCCCACCGCCGCTCCGGCCCCGCCGCCGTCCATGCGGCTGCGGGAGCTGGCGTTCGGGGCGGCCTGCGCCGCAGCCGTACGGGCTGCGGCCCGGCTGGGCGTTGCAGACGCGCTGGGAGACACGCCCGCCTCGGCGGCGGAGCTCGCCCAGGTCGTGCACACCGAGCCCGTACCGCTGCAGCGGCTGCTGCGCGCGCTGTGCTGTTACGGCATCTTCAGCGAGAACGGCGACGGCAGGTTCGTCCACACGGAGATGTCCCGGCTGCTGCGCGAGGACGATCCGAACAGCCTGCGGTACATCTCGCTGTGGTGCACGGAGCCCTGGACGTGGGAGGTCTGGCCGCGGCTCGACGACGCCGTGCGCTCCGGAACCAGCGTCTTCCCCGAGACGTTCGGCAAGGGCTTCTTCGACTATCTCCACCAGGACGCGGGCGAGTCCGCCCATGTGTTCAACCGCGCCATGACCACGTCCAGCATGCAGTCGGCGCGGGATGTCGCCGAGCTCCTCGACCTCACCGGGGTGTCCTCGGTCGTCGACATCGGCGGCGGCCAGGGGCATGTGCTCGCGAGCCTGCTGGAGAAGCACCCCACGGTCCACGGAACGCTCCTGGACCTGCCCGGCGTCGTCGCGAAGGCGGACCCCCGCCTCCGGGACGGCGGCTCGCTGGCCTCGCGCGTATCGATCGTGCCCGGGGACTGCCGTGAGGACATCCCGGTCGAGGCTGACCTCTACATCATCAAGAACATCCTCGAGTGGGACGACGAGAGCACCCGCAGGACCCTGCGCAACGTGGTCGCGACGGCCCGTCCGGGCGCCCGTGTGGTGATCATCGAGAACCTTGTCGACGACACGCCTTCGATGCGGTTCACCACGGCCATGGACCTGTTGCTGCTCCTCAACGTCGGCGGCGCGAAGCACACCAGGGAGAGCCTGCTCGGCCGGATGTCCGAGGCCGGCCTCCGGGTCGGCGAGGTCCGCCCGGTCAACGCGTATCTCCACGCGTTCGAGTGCGTCGTACCGGACTGACGTCCACGACGGTCCGCGGTACACGGAGACCGCCCCGGGTCCGGCACCTAGGTGCCGGACCCGGGGCGGTCCTCGGTCGCGTCAGGCGCCGTCGCGCTGCCACCGGTAGAACTGCTGGGCCATCGCGTCCTTCGGACCGCGCCAGGTCTGCGGGTCGTAAGGGCTCACGAAGGCGGTGAGCCGGTCGCTGATGGCCTTGAACTCGGGGTGCTGCGTCACCTTGGCGATCTCCGGGCCGGGGGGCCGGTCGGATTCGATCAGGTGCAGATACACGTCGCCGAACTGGAACAGGGTGCGCCTGTTGACGCCGACGAGGTCGGGGAGCTCGGTGTTGTCGGACTCGGCGAACAGCTCGGCGATGTCCGGGGCGGACTCGGGTGCCATTCGGGCGACGATCAGGGCGTGGTGCATCGGGCTGCCTTTCTGGGTACCCGGGACGGCCGGACCCGGTGTCGCGGGCCGGCCGTGGGCGGGCACGGCGTCAGTTGGCCGGGACCGAGGCGGAGCGGCGCTCCCGGTCACGCTGTTCGATCTTGTCGCGGATGAGTTCCAGCTGGACGCGGGAGTTGCGGTTGATGTTGTCCGTCATCCACGCGTCGTCGACCGGTGCGTCGGGACGCATCGCGAAGTCCTGGCGCCAGTGCATCCGCGTGCCGCCGGGGACCTCCGAGTACTCCCATCGGATGTCCATGTGCTGGAAGGGGCCGGGCTCGACGCGGCGGGCGCTCACGGTGCGCCCGGGCCGGTCGGTGGTGCGCTCCGAGACCCAGCTCCAGACCTTGCCGTTGTCGTCCGGGTGCATGGTGAGCCGGAACCTCGTCGTCTGGCCCTTCCGTTCGATCACCTCGACGGACGCGTACTCGCTGAACAGCTGCGGCCAGTGCTCGAGGTCGTTCGTCATGTCCCAGACGAGGTCGAGGGGGGCAGCGATGGTGATCTCGTTCTCCGTGTGTCCGGACACTTCAGGCTCCTGTCACGAGGGTGTTGTTGACGAGGTCGAGGAACTCGCCGGGGGTCTTGCAGCGGTCGGCGTCGACCGGCAGCGGGCGGCCGAACCGGTTCTCGAGCACGGCCACGATGCCGAGCAGGCCGAGTGAGTCCAGGCCGTACTCGTCGAAGGCCGAGCCGGGACGGCTCTCCATCGCCAGCGGGTCGACCGTGAGACCTGCGCCGTTCTTCATGAGGGCGGCCAGCTCTTCGTAGGTCAGTTGAGTGGTCATGCGGGACTCCTTCTCACTGAGGGGTGTCGGTGGGGTGGCGCAGCACGAGCGCCGCGTTCGAGCCCATGAGCCCTCGGCTCAGTACCAGCGCCGTCCGCAGTTCCGCGGGGCGCGCGCGGCCGGTGACCACGTCGAGGTCGTGGCACACCTCGAAGACGTTGGGCGTCGGCGGGATCAGACCGTGTTCCATCGCGAGTACTGCGGCGGACGTGTCCAGTACGGGTGCTCCGCAGTAGGCACGGCCGATTCCGGTCTTGGGCGCCGTCACCGGTACGCGCCGTCCGTGCGGGCCCAGCGCGTCGGCGATGGCCAGCGCCTCGGCTCGGTCCGCCGAGGGCACACCGAGCGCGTCCGCGAAGACGACGTCGATCTCCTCCGGGGCACAGCCGGCCTCGGCCAGCGCCCCCTCGATGGCGTGCGCCAGTCCCTCGCGGGACTGCTCCCACCGGGACGCTCCGGTGAAGGTGGCGGCGTGGCCGGCCAGCTCGGCACGGATCCGGGCACCACGGCCGAGGGCCGCCGTCTCCTCCTCGACCACCAGCATCGCGCCGCCCTCGGCCGGTACGAACCCGCAGGCGTCCGAGGTGAACGGGCGGTAGGCGCGGGTCGGTTCGTCGCAGGTGCTGAGGTCCTCGTAGCCGAGCTGGCAGACGACCGAGTACGGCGCAAGGGGCGCTTCGGCGGCGCCGACGACGACGGCGTCGGTGCCGCGCCGGATGGAGCGTGCGGCGTGCATGAGCGCGTCCAGGCCACCGGCTTCGTCGCTGGCCACGACGGCGCACGGTCCCTTGAAGCCGCCGCGGATCGATATCTGGCCGGTGCTGGCGGCGTAGAACCAGGCGATGGACTGGTACGGGCCGACATAGCGGGAGCCCTGCCCCCACAGCCGCTGCAGTTCGCGCTGGCCGAACTCGCCGCCGCCGGACCCGGCGGCGGTCACCACGCCCACGCTGAACGGGGCGCTCTCGTAGTCGGCGCGGCCGAGCCGTGCGTCGTCGAGGGCCAGATCGGCGGCCGCCATCGCGTAGTGCGTGAAGCGGTCGGTCTGGACGAGGTAGCGCTCCTCGATGAACGCGACCGGGTCGAAGTCCCTGACTTCGCCCGCGACGCGCAGCGGAAGGTTCTCGCAGCCCTCGCGGGAGACCAGGTCGAGGACGCTGACGCCTTCCTGCGTCTGTTTCCAGAAGGCACCGGCGCCGGTCCCGTTGGGGGCGACGACACCGATCCCCGTAATGACGGATCGCCGGTGTGTCCGGGTACTCATGGGGTCCTCCCGCCTGTTCGGGTCAGAGCGACGGCGGACTGGAATCCGCCGAACCCGCTGCCGACCGAAAGCACGCTGCGCAGCTTCAGGGGCCGTGCGGTGCGCGGCACGTAGTCGAGGTCGCACTCGGGGTCCGCGGTCTCGTAGTTGGCCGTCGGCGGCACCGTCTGGTGCTCGATGGCCAGCACGCACGCGGCGATCTCGATGGCGCCGATGGCGCCGAGCGAGTGGCCGACCATGGACTTGATCGAGCTCATCGGCACCTTGTACGCGTGTGCGCCCAGGGCCCGTTTCACCGCTGCCGTCTCGTGCCGGTCGTTCTGCTTGGTGCCCGAGCCGTGCGCGTTGACGTAGTCGACCTGCGAGGCGTTGATCCGGCCGTGCGCGAGGGCGGTGTTGATGGCCTCGGCCATCTCGAGGCCTTCGCCGGTCAGACCAGTCATGTGGTAGGCGTTGCCGAAGGTGGCGTAGCCCGATATCTCGCAGTAGACGGTCGCCCCGCGGGCACGGGCGTGTTCGAGCTCCTCGAGTACGAGGACGGCTCCGCCCTCGCCCATGACGAAGCCGTCCCGGCGGGCGTCGAACGGCCGGGAAGCGTGTTCCGGGTCGTCGTTGTTCGCCGAGGTCGCCTTGATCGCGTCGAAGCACGCCACCGTGATGGGCGTGATCGGTGTGTCCGACGCACCGGCGATGCAGACGTCGACCCGGCCTTCCTCGATGGAGTGGAAGGCGTATCCGATCGCGTCGAGGCCCGAGGTGCAGCCCGTGGAGACGGTCTGTACGGGCCCGTGGGCGCCGACCTCCTCGGCCACTGCCGAGGCGAGGGTGCTGGGCGAGAACGCCCGCTCCAGGTGGGCTCCCGCCGGCCGGTGGTCGACGTCCCAGCGCTTGCCGCTCCCGCTGACGGCGACGTAGTCGTGCTCGAGGCGGGTGGTGCCCCCGACCGCGGTGCCGAGGGACACCCCGATGCGCCAGGGGTCCTCCTTCTCGGGGTCGAGTCCGGCGTCGCTCAGCGCCTCCCTGGCGGCCACCAGGGCGAACTGGACGTACCGGTCCGATCGTGCGACCAGGTCCTCGTCGAGGCCGTGGGCAGCAGGATCGAAGTCGCACTCGGCGGCGATGCGCGAGCGGAAGGCCGCCGGGTCGAACAGGGTGATGCCGCGGGTCGCGGTACGTCCGCTGGAGAGGAGGTCCCAGAACGCGGGGACTCCGATGCCGCCGGGTGCGACGACGCCGACCCCTGTGACGGCCACACGACGGGTCATGACGCAGCCTCCGTTCGTTCTGGCGGGGCTCCGCGCTCGGCGACGTCCGTGTGTTCGGTGTCCACGTGCCCGAGTTCCGGGCGCGGGGCGAGCGGACCGAGGTGGAAGACCATGCGCGCTTCCACGTCGCCCACGTTGCGGAAGCGGTGGCGGACGTGCGGGGGGATCAGGAGCCCCTGGTCGGGCCGCATCGCGTGCGGTTCGCCGTCCAGGTCCACTTCGAGGAGCCCTTGCACGACGTACACGAACTCTTCGGAGTACGGGTGGTAGTGCTCGCCGATGCGCTCACCCGGGTTGACGATGGCCAGCCCCATGAAGCCGCTGGTGGCGCCCACGGCGGTCGGTGTGAGCAGGGCGCGCAGGTCGCCTCCGCGCCTGCGGTTGGGCTGAGTCTCGCTGAGGTCCACGATGCGAGGCCGGTGCGTGGTCATGACTGCTCTCCTCCAGGCGCGTGTGCGGTGTGACGGCAGCCCGGGGCGGTCCCCGGGGATGCCGGTGAAGCCGTTCAGGACTCGGTGGCCCGACGGTCGGTGATCAGGCTCATCTCTGCCTGGGCGAGGAAACGTGCGGCCTCCTGGTCGGTCGTCGGCATGCCGTTGGCACCGCCGTCGAGCAGCCGGCCGAGCATGGCCGCCTTGCGGGCGCCGCCGATGCCGAGCGCCTGGGTGGGCTGGGCGTCGAACGGGCCGCTCACTTCGAGGAGCCGCACCACGATGTCGTCGCGCTGGAAGATGGTGCTGCTCTCGATGGGGCTTGCGACGTCGTCCGCGGCCTCCTCGTCCTGGCCTGCGAGCAGCCGGGCCAACGCCATGCCGCAGCCTTCCTTCGCCTGGTAGAACAGCGCGTGCCGCTGGACGTCCGCGGCGGCGTGCCGGCCGGCCTTCACGTGGTGGACGGTCGGTAGTGCGGCCCGGGTGAAGAACATCCGGGCGGAGTCGGGGTCGCTGAGGTCGCGGTCCTGCTCCAGGTACGGGTTGATGGCCTCCTCGACAGCCCTGACCTCGGGCTGACGCGAGACGTGGCGCAGCGCCGCCATCAGGTCGCCTTCGACCTCCACCGCTCGCACGACTCGGTTCCCGTGCATGAAGAGCGAGGTACGGCACAGCCGGGTGTTCTCGTCGACGCGTGCCTGCGGGGAGTCGTAGTCGGAGAGGATCTTCGCGACCATCTCCTCCGTACCCGGCTTCACCGTGAAGGTGAGCGCGTGGCGTACCACTCCGTCGCCCAGACGCGGGGCGGCCTGGAGACGGCCCTTGGCCGGCTCGGGGGTCCGCTGCTCGAAGGCGACACCGGTCTCGCGCAGCACGCTGAAGCGGAGGGAACGGGTGTCGCGCACGCAGCTGTGCAGCGGCTGCACCGTCGCGACGTGCTCCTCGCTGTTCACCCAGGCGAGGAAGGGCGGGGCGCTCTCCCACTCGCTGGTGATGAGCCACTGCGAAGGGTTCTCGATGGACTGGCACAGCTGGTCGCTGATGTGCCCGGGGATCGAGGCCACCTGGTTCCGCATGTGCTCGTACGCCTCGAGGAACTGGTTCTGGGCGCCGTCGTGCAGGTCCAGCAGCAGTATGACCCGGAGCCTCGAACCGTCGAAGGCGGACTGCGATATGCGTTCCGAGAGTGTCGTCGTCATCTTTCGCTCTCCTTCGAGACGGATCGGCGGCCACGTCGCGTGGTCCCTCGTCATCCGTCGGTTTCGGTGGAAGCGGAGCAGGTCCCTCCCCGCCGATGCGTGTTGTCCGCCCCCGCATCGCGAGTTCGCTCCCGCGACTGATCGTGGAACGCTGGTACGGGCGGCGCCAGATTTATGAACCGTTCAGGTGAGGCGGTGACCGAAGCCTCCGCACGAGGGCATGGACACTGCATCCGTCCTGCGTCCGAGCTGGAGCAACTGATGAACGAAAAGACCGACCTGCGCGTACCAGTCCTCATCGTGGGCGGCTCCCTGGTGGGCCTGTCCGCCTCCCTCTTCCTGAGCCGGCTCGGCGTCCGCCACCTGCTCGTCGAGAAGCACGCGAACACGTCGACCCACCCCCGGGGGCGCGGCAACAACGTCCGCACCATGGAGCTGTTCCGCACCGCCGGTGCCGAGCAGCTGATCCGGGACGCCGCCTCGGTGCTCGAGGACAACCACGGCATCCTCCAGGCGGGTTCGCTCACCGGGGACGACCAGGAGTGGCTGTTCAAGGAGATCGACCCGGGTGGCGGTCTCGCCCGGTTCAGCCCGAGCGGCTGGTGCCTGTGCAGCCAGAACGACCTGGAGCCCGTGCTGGTCACCCATGCCCGTGACCAGGGCAGCGAGCTGCGGTTCTCCAGCGAACTGCTCACCTTCGAGCAGGACCCGGACGGTGTGACCGCTGTCGTGAAGGACCGGGAGACCGGGGAGCACACCACGGTCCGGGCGGACTACCTCGTCGCCGCAGACGGACCCCGCAGCCCGATCCGGGAGCAGTTGCGCATCGGTCAGTCGGGGCCGGGCGACCTGTTCCACAACGTGAGCATCACCTTCCGGTCGCGGCAGCTCGCCTCGGTCGTGGGCGACCGGCGCTTCATCGTCTGCTACCTGACCAACCCGGAGGCGGACGGGGCGCTGCTTCCGGTGGACAACGAGGAGCAGTGGGTCTTCCACGCGCCGTGGCAGCCGGACCGGGGCGAGACGCTGGAGGACTTCAGCGACGAGCGGTGCGCGGAGCACATCCGCAAGGCGGTCGGAGCGCCCGGTCTCGATGTCGAGATCACCGGCAAGGCACCGTGGCACGCCGCGGAGCGGGTCGCGGAGCGCTACGGGTCGGGCAGAGTGTTCCTGGCCGGTGACTCGGCCCATGAGATGTCCCCCACCGGGGCGTTCGGATCGAACACCGGCATCCAGGACGCGCACAACCTGGCGTGGAAGCTGGCTGCTGTGATCTCCGGCGAGGCGGGGCCGGGACTCCTCGGGACGTACGAGGCGGAGCGTCTGCCGGTGGCGAAGGCCACGAGCGCCCGTGCATCCGCCCGCTCGGGAGAGCACAGCCACCCGGGTTACGCCGGGTCACCCGGTCCGACCGGTGGGCGCAAGGGCGGCATGCTCACGGTCGCGCTCGGATACCGCTATCTCCGGGGTGCGGTGCTGGGCACGGACACGGACCTGCCGGTGGTACCCGAGGGTATGGGTCTCACGGGCGAACCCGGCACCCGTGCACCGCACTTGTGGGTCGTCAGGGGCGGGGCGCGCCTGTCGACGCTGGATCTGTACGAGCAGTCGTTCGTGCTCCTGTGCGATGCCGCCTACCCGGAATGGCGTGCGGCGGCGGTCCGGGCGGCGGAACGCCTGAAGGTGCGTCTGGAAGCCTTCACGATCGGTTCGGTTCCGGGTGCCGCTCTGGAGCCCGCGAACGAGGCCGACTGGAGTGCGGCCCACGGCACGAGCCCCGAGGGTGCGGTGCTCGTGCGCCCCGACGGCTTCGTGGCCTGGCGGTCCGAGGGCGGCGTGGCCGACCCCGAGGCGACTCTGTACGAGGTACTGACGACGCTGCTCCACCGCGACTGACCGGTCGCCCGGCGCACCTCGTCGACGGCTTCACCCACCACACCTCACCCGACTCCGAACGACCTCAGGGCGGTGAGGAAGGCGTCCGGGTTGTCGTGGTGCACGAGGTGCCCGGCGTCGACCCGGACGTACTGCCCGCCGGGTATCCGGCGGGCCGTCCACGCCAGTTGTTCCTGGTCGATGTGGCTGTGGGATCCGCCGACCACGAGCGTGGGGGCGGTGATCTCGCCCAGGCGCTCCCGGAACGCCGGATCGGGGGCGTTCAGCTGGGCGTCGATGGAGTCCACCACCGCCCAGTCGAAACCGAGTTCTCCGGCGGGCCGCTCGGCCGGTGCGCGGGGCGGGTCGAGCGGGAGCAGGGGCGGGGCGTCCTCGATGACGAGTCCGCCGATCAGCCCCGGGTACTGCTCGGCGAGCATCAGGGCCGCCGCGCCGCCCATCGAGTGCCCGACCACGACGGCGCCGGCCAGATTGCGGACCTCCAGGAACGCGTGCAGGTCGTCACGGAAGAACTCGAAGGAGTAGCGGCCGGGCCAGTCGCTGAGTCCGTGGCCCCGGAAGTCGAGTGCGTACACCCGGTGCCGTACGGCGAGCTGTTCGGCGATTCCCGTCCAGTCCAGACTGTTGCCGCCCCGCCCGTGGGCGAGCACGAGGGGCGGGGAGCCGGGATCGCCCCAGGTCCGGTAGGCGAGCCGGTTCCCGCCTGCCTGCACGCTGCTGACCCCGGGGTCGAGGAAAGCGGTGACGGTGCGGACGAAGGAGCCAGGATCGTCCATCCATGGGTAGTGTCCGGCGCCCCGCTGGACGACGAGCTCGCCGTGCGGGAAGAGCGCGGCGAGCTCGGCCGCGCGGTCGGGGCTGGGGCCGCCGTCGTACTCCCCTGCGACGACGAGTACCGGCGCCTCCAGCTTCCGCAGGGCCTCGACGACTGCGGCGGTTTCGAAGCCGTCATGCGGGTGGTGGAGCGACCGCGCCTCGGCGTTGGTCTGGGCGGCGGCTTCGGCTGCGTGTGCCCGGGCCGCGGTGTCCCAGCGCCCGTAGGTGAACGGCAGGGCAGCGGTCCGGACGTCGGCCGTGGTGCGCCCGGCCCAGACCTTTTCCAGCGCGGCCCTGGCCTCGGCGTACCAGGGCTCCTGGCTGCGCAGCTCGGAGGCCTGGCGCCAGTCCTCGTCGGTGACGGGTATGCCGGTGGCGCGTGTGCTGGGAGTGACGAGCGTGAGGGTACGCAGTCGCTGGGGGTGCTTCGCGGCGTAGAGCGCCGCGAGGCTCCCGGACGCGGAGTGGGCCAGCAGATCGATCCGTTCGAGGCCGAGGTGCGTGCGGAGGGCCTCGACGTCGTCGACGATCCGGTCGCAGCGGTACGTCGACGGGTCCTCCGGGACTGCGGAGTCCCCGGTGCCGCGCAGGTCGAGGAGGACCAGCCGGCGCACGCGGGAGAGCCCGCCGAGGTCCCCGAGGTAGCGGGCGGCCCGCATCGGTCCGCCGGGCAGGCAGATCAGCAGGGGCCCGTCACCCGCGAGGTGGTAGGCCAGCTCGGTCCCGTCGTACGTGCGGAAAGTCGGCATGCCAGCCATCCAAACAGGGCAGGCGGGCGGCTGCGGGCGCATACGCCCACAGCGATCAGGCGGCCACGCTGCCGGGAAGGGGCGGAGCGCCTGCCTGCCCGGCACCTCCTGATGGACGTCATGCCTCTTGCCATGGCGTCGGCATCCTGAATTACTACTCCCAGGGACATCGACCGAACGATCGGTCGTCTGCTTCGGCGAGAGGATCATCCGCATGACGGCTCTGCTGGACGCTGCCGAGCGGCTCGGCCGCGACGAGCTGGAGGCCCTGCAGCTGGAACGGCTCCGGACCACGCTGCGGCACGCGTACGACAACGTCGGTTTCTACCGGGCGGCCTTCGACAAGGCCGGTCTGCGGCCCGAGGACTGCCGCACGCTCGCCGACCTCGCCCGCTTCCCGTTCACCGTCAAGGCCGACCTGCGGGACAACTACCCCTTCGGGATGTTCGCCGTCCCCGAGGAGCGGGTACGGCGCATCCACGCGTCCAGCGGGACGACCGGCCGGCCGACCGTGGTCGGGTACACCGAGCGGGATCTGGACACCTGGGCCGACGTCGTCGCCCGGTCGATCAGGGCCGCAGGCGGGCGCCCGGGCCACAAGGTCCATGTGGCCTACGGATACGGGCTGTTCACCGGCGGACTCGGGGCGCACTACGGGGCGGAGCGCCTCGGCTGCACCGTCATTCCCGCGTCCGGCGGCATGACGGCCCGCCAGGTTCAGCTGATCCAGGACTTCCGTCCCGAGATCATCATGATCACGCCCTCGTACATGCTGACCCTGCTCGACGAGTTCGAGCGCCAGGGGGTCGATCCCCGTACGACGTCGCTGAAGGTCGGCATCTTCGGCGCCGAGCCGTGGACCGAGCAGATGCGCCGGGAGATCGAGGAGCGCTTCGCCATCGACGCGGTCGACATATACGGGCTGTCCGAGGTGATGGGTCCGGGTGTCGCGCAGGAGTGCGTGGAGACCAAGGACGGGCTGCACATCTGGGAGGACCACTTCTACCCGGAGGTCGTCGACCCGTTGACCGGCGAGGTGCTGCCCGACGGCGAGGAGGGCGAGCTGGTGTTCACCTCGCTCACCAAGGAGGCCATGCCGGTGATCCGCTACCGGACCCGTGATCTGACACGGCTGCTTCCCGGTACGGCGCGGGCCTTCCGGCGGATGGAGAAGGTCACCGGGCGCAGCGACGACATGGTGATCCTGCGCGGGGTGAACCTCTTTCCGACGCAGATCGAGGAGATCGTGCTGCGGACCCCGGGGGTGGCGCCGCACTTCCAGCTGCGGCTGACCCGCGAGGGCCGCCTGGACGCCCTGACGGTACGCGCGGAGGCGCGGGCCGGGGCCACGACGGACGAACGCGCCGCCGCCGCCCGGTCGATCGCCGCGGCCGTGAAGGACGGGGTCGGGGTGACGGTCGGGGTCGAGATCGTCGATCCTGAGGTGCTGGAGCGGTCGGTCGGGAAGATCAAGCGGATCGTCGACCTCAGGGACGCCACCTGAGGCACGGCCCGGCACGGACCCCGCCGGTCAGCGGGTCGCCGTCAGAGCGGCGAAGACGACGACATTGCTCTGGTACCCCGACTTCTTGGTGAAGCCCCCGCCACAGGTGATCACCCTGATCTCGGGCCGGGACGACGGGCCGTAGACCTTCTTGTCCGGAAAGTTCTTCTTGTCGTAGGACTCGACGGCGTAGACGGTGAACACGGCGGTGCGCAGGTCCGCCCGGATGACCTCGATCGTGGCGCCCTTACGGACGGATCCGAGCCGGTGGAAGACGCCTGGTCCGACACGGGTGTCCACGTGTCCGGCGGTGATGGCGGTGCCCACGGCGCCGGGAGCGGTGCCGTCGGCGTACCAGCCGGCCAGGACCGGGTTGTCGTCGGGCGGAGGCTGCAGTGCCCCCGCCGCGTCGAGGGCCAGCCGGGCGACCGGCGCGTCCACACCGACAGCGGGGATACGCAGCCGGACCGGGTCCGACGGCGGGAGCGGGTCGACGGCGGGCCGCGCGGCCGGGGCGGTGCGGCCGGGGGACGGAGCCGCCGGTGCGGGAGTCACGGGGGCCAGAGCCGCCGGGGCGGACGTGGCCGGCAGGGGACGCAGGGGGGCGGGACGTACGGGTGCCCGGGGTGCGAGCTCCGCCGGCACGGGGGCGGGGCTCACGTAGGCGGGCACCGCGCGGGTGGCACCCACCGGGGCGGTGTAGGCCCGGGAGATCGCCGGTCGCGCGGGAGGGGCGGCTGCCGGCGCCGGAGCGCTGCGGACGGGCGCGGAAGGTGCGGGAGCCGCGATGGCCTGCGTGGTCGGAGGCTGTGGTGGTGTGTCGTCACGCATTCCGCTGATCACGAGCGCGGTGCCCGCGACCAGGGCCCAGACAAGATGCTTGACCGCGGGGAACGACTGCGGTGACGTGCTGGACCTGCGCCCGGTTTCCATCTCGTGTGCCTCTGCTTCGCAGCGGGTGAATTACTGGAGGGGGTGGAAGCCCGCGGGCTCCCGGGCCGGTACGGCATCCGGGGCCCGCGGACAGGACACGGCCGCGATCGGTTCACGAACGCGGCCGGAACGAACGCGGTCAGGCTCCGACGGGGCTCACCCGGCGGCGCATCCTGACCACACCTCCGGCAAGCGCACCGGCCAGCAGCACGCTTCCCGCGGCGAGCTGCGTGCCCTTGTCCGTGGGAGCCCCGAAGCCGGCGTCGACACCACCGCTCGGCGTATGACCGCCGCTCGGGGCTCCACCGCCGCTCTGGACGCGGTCGGCGATCCGGTACGTATCCGTGATCATGATCCGCGGCGGACACTTCACGATCACGGTGTCGGTGCGGGCGACGGTCCCCTCCGGGATCTCGAACACGCCGACGAGCGTGCCCTTGCGCTCACCCGCGAAGAGGTGAAACGCCCCTCCGACCTCCGACGTGCCCTTGCCGTAGGTCTCTTTGCCGCAGGCCTTGGTACTGACCGTGACCTGGGAACCGGGCGTGGCCCTTCCGGGGCTGATGCGGATGCTGGGCTCGGCGGCAGGTCCGGTGGCGGCGACCGCGGCCGGGGCCGAGAGCCCGAGGGCACCGACGATCAGACAGATACCCGCACCGACGCGTGTGTTGCGCATGAGGATCCTCCTACGGGAGCAGGGTCCGGCCTGTCTGCGCGGTACCTCTGCTGTGCTCCGTTCCTGAGGCAACCGACAGCCCGTCACATCCGCAACATGACATGTCGCCGTACACGTCACCCGGCCAGGCGCAGGAGGACGCACCTGCGTGATCGTTTACGCAGGTCACCGAAGCGGAGGCGGGGACGGCGGAGGAACCGACGGGCGGACGGCGAACGGGCTAAGCACGGCGGGTGATCCGATCGTCCCGAGGGCGGGGGGAGCCTGCGGCCTACTCCCCCGGCCTCAAGGTCCGGCTGCCGGAGAATCGGTCCCTCAGCTCCCTCTTGAGGATCTTTCCGCTGGCGTTGCGCGGCAGCCCGTCCACGAAGAGAACCCTCTTCGGCGCCTTGAAGTGGGGGAGCTTCTCGCGGGCGTACGCGATCAGTTCGCGCTCGGTGGCCTCGCCACGGAGTACGACGATCGCGGTGACGGCCTCGATCCAGCGTTCGTCGGGCAGCCCCACGACGGCCGTCTCGGCCACTGCCGGATGGGTGTAAAGAGCATCTTCCACTTGTCGTGAGGCGATCAGCACGCCTCCGGAGTTGATGACGTCCTTCACCCTGTCGACGACGGTGAAGTAGCCCTGCGCGTCGCGGACCGCGAGGTCGCCGGAGTGGAACCAGCCGTCACGGAACGCCTCGGCGGTCTCCTCCGGCTTGTCCCAGTAGCCCTGGCACAGCTGCGGGGAGCGGTACACCACTTCGCCTGCCGTGCCGTCAGGTACGTCCTTGCCGTGCTCGTCGACCACCTTCGCCTCGACGAAGAGCACGGGCCGCCCGCACGATTCCATCCGGCCCTCGTGCTCGTCGGGGCCGAGGACGGTGGCGAGCGGGCCGATCTCGCTCTGCCCGAAACAGTTGTAGAAGGCCAGCCCGGGCAGCCGCTCGCGCAGCCGTTCCAGTACGGGCACCGGCATGATCGAGGCGCCGTAGTACGCCTTGCGCAGGGCGCCGAGCTCCCGCGCGGCGAAGTCCGGGTGGTTGGCGAGGCCGATCCAGACCGTGGGCGGGGCGAAGAGGCTGTCCGCCTGCCCTGCCTCGACCAGGTCGAAGATCCGGCCCGCGTCCGGGGCGTCGAGAATGGTGTTCTCGGCACCCACCGCGAGGTAGGGCAGCAGGAACACGTGCATTTGCGCGGAGTGGTAGAGCGGCAGCGAGTGCACGGGCCGGTCGGTGGCGCGCAGGTCGAGCGCGGTGACGGCGCTGACGTACTCGTGGACCAGGGCGCCGTGCGTCATCATCGCGCCCTTGGGCCGGTCCGTGGTGCCCGAGGTGTAGAGCAGCTGGACCAGGTCGTCGGAGCCGGGGGCGCGGTCGGGAGTGAAGGGGCGCGGGGTGTCCAGTTCGCCGAGGAGTGAGTCCGGTGCGTCGCGCAGTGCGCGTACGGCGTGCCCCTCGGGGATGCGCTGGGCCAGGTCGGGATCGGTGAGGACGAGGGAACTGCCGGACTGCTCGAGGATGTACGACAGGTCGTCACCGGTGAGGTTCTGATTGACCGGCACATGGACCAGCCCCGCTCTGGCGCACGCCAGATAGGCGATCAGGTAGACATCCGAGTTGTGGGCGAACGAGGCGACCCGGTCACCCGGACGCAGTCCGTGTGCGCCGGTCAGCACCGCGGCGGCCGTACTGACGGACGCGTCGAGGGCGGCATAGGTCCAGGACCGCCCGGCGTAGCGGACGGCGATGTGCTCGGGGGTGCGCCGGGCGCTGCGCGCCACGACTCCGTCGACTGTGCTGCTGCGTACACCTGTCATGGCGTGATCCTGGGCGGCCCGCCGCCGGGGGTCAAGAGCCCGGATACCGACCAGCCGGTTGACAGGTGCACGGGTGGGCTGACTGAGTGGCGCGTGACTGTCCGGGACTCCCGGGCAACCGCTGTTCCCACCCGCACAGTTGGGAGGACCCTTGCCCCTCCGTAACCGTCTGAGACTCCTCGCGGTCTCCGGACTCGCCCTGTTCACCGCGGCCGCGTCGCTGCCTCCGGCCGCGGCCCGCACCTCGCCCGAGCACCGTCCTTCGGGCGGCGGACTGTCCGCCGTCATCCGGTACACCGAGTACGGCATCCCGCACATCGTGGCCAAGGACTACGCCTCTCTGGGCTTCGGCAACGGCTGGGCGCAGGCCGCCGACCAGGTGTGCGTCCTCGCCGACGGATTCCTGACCGTGCGCGGTGAGCGGTCGGCGTACTTCGGCCAGGACGCCGCCCCGGACGGCTCGTTGTCCTCGGCGGCGAAGAACCTCTCCAGCGATCTGTACTTCCGCGGGGTGCGCGCGAGCGGCACCGTCGAGAAGCTGCTGAACGTCCCGGCGCCGGCCGGTCCGAGTCACCAAGCCAAGGAGACCATGCGCGGCTGGGCCGCCGGGTACAACGCGTGGATCAAGCAGAACCGGATCACCGATCCGGCCTGCCGGGGCGCCTCCTGGGTGCGGCCCGTCACCCCGCTGGACGTGGCCGCCCGGGGCTTCGCGATCTCGGTGCTCGGCGGTCAGGGCCGTGGCATCGAAGGCATCACGGCCGCTCAGCCGCCGTCCTCGGTCCCGGCCGTCCCGGAAGTGTCGCCCGAGGACGCAGCCGGTGCCGCGCAGCGGCTGCTGTCCACGCAGAACGCCGACATGGGCTCCAACGCCGTCGCCTTCAACGGGTCCACGACGGCCGGCGGGCGCGGGCTGCTGATCGGCAACCCGCACTATCCGTGGCAGGGCGGGCGCCGGTTCTGGCAGTCGCAGCAGACCATTCCCGGCGAGCTGGATGTGGCGGGCGGTTCCCTGCTCGGCTCGACGACGATGTCGATCGGGCACAACAGGAACATCGCCTGGAGCCATACCGTCGCCACGGGCGTCACGCTCAATCTGCACCAGCTGACGCTCGATCCCGCCGATCCGACGGCCTATCTGGTGGACGGCCGAAGCGTGCGCATGACGAAGCGGACGGTCACGGTGCCCGTGAAGGGAGCCGCCCCGGTGACCCGCAGCCAGTGGTGGACCCGCTACGGCCCCGTCGTCACCTCGCTGGGGGCGGGGCTGCCGCTGCCGTGGACGACGACGACCGCGTACGCGCTGAACGATCCCAACGCCTCGAACCTGCGCGCCTCGGACACCTCGCTCGGTTTCAGCAGGGCACGCAGTACGGCGGACATCGAGTCGACGCTCCGCCGCACCCAGGGCCTGCCGTGGGTGAACACGGTCGCGGCCGATTCCAGGGGTCACTCCTTCTTCTCCCAGTCCCAGGTTCTGCCGAGGATCGCGGACGACCTGGCCCAGCGCTGCTCCACCCCGCTGGGAAAGGCCACGTACCCCTCGTCGGGGCTTGCGGTGCTCGACGGATCGAGGAGCGAGTGCGCGCTCGGCTCCGACCCTGACGCGCTCCAGCCGGGCATCTTCGGGCCGGGCAGGATGCCCGTGCTCAAGGACGCCCCCTATGTGGAGAACTCCAACGACAGTGCCTGGCTGACCCATGCGGACACACCGCTGACCGGCTACGAGCGTGTCTTCGGCACCATCGGCACTCCGCGCTCCTTGCGTACCCGCGGTGCGATCGAGGACGTGGCGGCGATGGCGGAGAAGGGCCGGCTGACCGTCGGTGACCTGCAGCGCCAGCAGTTCGCGAACCGGGCGCCCGCCGGTGACCTGGCGGCCGCTGATCTGGCACGTGCCTGCTCGGCGCTGCCCGGCGGCACCGCGTCCGGCACCGACGGTTCGCCGGTCGACGTGTCGGCGGCATGCGTCGTGCTGAAGCGCTGGGACCGGACCATGGACTCCGGCAGCGCCGGAGCCCTGCTCTTCGACCGCTTCTGGCGCAGGGCCACGGGGACGGTCCCCGCCGACAAGTTGTGGAAAGTGCCGTTCTCCGCCGCGGATCCGGTCCGGACCCCGCACACCCTGAACACCTCGGCGCCGGGGGTCGCCGTGGCGCTGGCCGACGCGGTGGCCGAGCTGCGGGCGGCGGGGATCGGGCTGGACGCACCCCTGGGCAGCCATCAGTTCGTCGTGCGCAACGGGAAGCGCATCCCGGTGGGCGGCGGCACGGAGTCGCTCGGCGTGTGGAACAAGACGGAGCCCGTGTGGAACGCGGCAGGAGGCGGCTACACCGAGGTGTCGGCCGGTTCCAGTTACATCCAGGTGGTCGGCTGGGACGGCGGTCCGTGTCCGGTGGCCCGGACCCTGCTCACGTACTCACAGTCGTCGAACCCCGCGTCACCGCACTTCGGCGACCAGACCCGGCTGTACTCGGGCGAGCGCTGGGTGACGTCGCGGTTCTGCGAGAAGGACATCGCACGCTCACCCGCGCTGCGGGTGGTACGGGTCCACGAGCGGCGATAGAACTCGCTCCGACCGGCCCCTGACGCAGTGGTGGTCTGCGTCAGGGGCTGATCGCCAGGAAGACGAATGCGGCGAAGATGATCAGGTGCACCCCGCCCTGAAGCAGCGTGGCACGCCCCGGTACGACGGTGAGGGCGCCCACGACGACGGTCAGGGCGAGCAGCACCATGTGGGTGGCGCCGAGGCCGAGGTGGAGCGGTCCGTCCAGCCAGATCGAGGCGAGCGCGATGGCCGGGATGGTGAGGCCGATGCTGGCCATCGCCGAGCCGAGGGCCAGATTGAGGCTGGTCTGCACCCGCTCGCGCCGCGCGGCCCGTACGGCGGCGAGGGTCTCGGGCAGAAGGACCAGCAACGCGATGACGACGCCCACCACCGATTGCGGCATCCCCGCGGCCTCGACACCCGACTCGACCGTCGGCGACACGGCCTTGGCGTCGCCGACGACCGCGACGAGCGCCACCAGGAGCATGACCAGGCTGAGCACGGTCGCGCCCCGGCCGGGCAGCGGCGCGGGGTCGTCCTCGGCCTTGCGCGGCCGGCCGTCCTGGGTGAGCGGCAGGAAGTACTCGCGGTGCCGCACGGTCTGTACGGCGACGAACAACCCGTACAGCAGGAGGGAGGCGACGGCGGCGAAGCCGAGCTGTGCGGAGGAGAACTCGGGGCCGGGCTTTCCGATCGTGAAGGTGGGCAGGACCATGCTCAGGGTGGCCAGTGTCGCCACCGTCGCCAGCGCGGCGCCGGTGCCCTCCGCGTTGAAGACGGCCACCCGGGTGCGCACGGCCCCGACCAGGAGGGAGAGGCCGACGATGCCGTTGCAGGTGATCATGACGGCGGCGAAGACCGTGTCGCGGGCGAGGGACGAAGCCTTCGGCCC
This sequence comes from Streptomyces sp. NPDC005566, assembly GCF_040605575.1. Lineage (NCBI taxonomy): Bacteria > Bacillati > Actinomycetota > Actinomycetes > Kitasatosporales > Streptomycetaceae > Streptomyces > Streptomyces sp. NPDC005566. Next base: position 206,700 of record NZ_JBEXDB010000015.1, read on the forward strand.
GCCATCGACCATGAGAGTGACCACCAGGGCCACTTCGATGACGGTCACGGCGACGGCGAGGATGAGCGAGCCGTAGGGGTCGCCGACCCGGTGCGCGATCACCTCCGCGTGGTGGACGGCGGCGAGCACCGCGCCCGCGAGGCACAGGGCTACCACGGCTACGGCGATCGGGGGCAGTTCGCGGCCCCAGCTGAGTACCAGCGCGACCGCCGCGATGACCGGTACCGCAACGGTCCACCGGGTGACCAGGGCACGGACCGTTGCGCTCACGTTCATGGCCACAGGCTGCCAGAGGAGGCCCGTGAGCGCTCGGTGGGACGGCACCCCGGGCTCACGTGAACCTACGGACCGGCATCTTCGCGATCGCCAATGCGCCGTGATCCGCACGCCCAGCGTCTCCTGATGTCACGTCAGATTCTTCTGTCCGTCAGAGGCGTACGGGACGGCGGGCGTGACAGTAACCTCTGCTTCGGCAGGAAGTTTCAGACTCGGACGAGATTTCGAAAGTTACTTTCGCGCAAGTGCTTTCCACATCAGGGGAAGGGGTTCCGGATGACCGGGGACGTGTCGGGCAGGGGAATGAGCCGTCGGAGGCTGGGCGGCGGGATACTGGCGCTGGGCGGAGCCCTCGCCCTCGCGCCGATGCCCTTCGCGGGAGCGGCGGCGGCCGCGGAGCTCGGGGCGGAGGCGGGCACACAGTCGGGAGCTGGTACGGGTATGAGGCCGGGGCAGGGCAGACCCACACTCCGCCGCGGTTCGGCCGAGCGCGCGGGGCTGCTGTCCGAGCCGCTCGACCGGCTCGTCGCCGACGCGGAGACGTATCTCGCCGACTCCCCCGCGCACCCCTGGTACGCGGGGGCCGTGCTGCTCGCCGGGCGTGGCGGCACAGTGGCCCTGCACCGGCCCATCGGCAAGGCGGTGCGCTACGCGGCGTACGACGAGAAGACCGACACGGGGGTGGAGTTCCCCGCGGACCAGCAGATCGATATGGCCGAGGACACGGTCTTCGACCTGGCGTCGGTGTCCAAGCTGTTCACCTCGATCCTGGCCGTGCAGCAGATCGAGCGGGGTGCGCTGGAGCTGGAGGCGACGGTCGCCTCCTATCTGCCGGACTTCGCGGGCGGCGGCAAGCAGGACGTCACCATCCGTCAGCTCCTCACCCACACCTCGGGCTTCCGGTCCTGGATCCCGCTCTTCAAGGAGCCGACCAGGGAAGGGAAGCTCCGTCTGCTGTGGAACGAGGTGCCGGCCTCCGCCCCCGGCACGAAGTACCTCTACTCCGACCTCAATCTGATCTCGCTGCAGCTGGTCCTCGAGAAGATCACCGGTCGCGCCCAGGACGTCCTGCTCCGCGAGGAGATCACCACTCCGCTGGGGATGCACCGCACCCGCTACAACCCGCCCGCGTCCTGGAAGCCGAAGATCGCCGCAACCGAGGACGCCCGGCTGCCCTGGTCCGGCCTGGATCGCGGGCTCGTCTGGGGGGAGGTCCACGACGAGAACGCCTTCAGCCTGGGCGGGGTCGCCGGGCACGCGGGGGTCTTCTCCTGCGCCTGGGATCTGGCCGTTCTGGCCCGTACGCTGCTCAACGGGGGCGTCTACGGCAGGTCCCGGATCCTGTCCGAGGACTCGGTGGAGCTGATGTTCACCGACTTCAACACCGCGTTCCCGGGTGATGAGCACGGACTGGGCTTCGAGCTCTACCAGCACTGGTACATGGGCGCGATGGCCACGCCGCGCACCGCGGGACACACCGGGTTCACCGGCACCAGCCTGGTCCTCGATCCGACCACGGACTCGTTCCTGATCGTCCTCGGCAACTCGGTGCACCCTGTTCGCAGCTGGCGCTCGGGCAGTGCCCCGCGGGTCGCAGCGGCCAACCGGATGGCGCGCGCCGTTCCCGTCCGCCCTGCCCACGGACGCACCGCCTGGTTCTCCGGCATGGCAAGCGCCTCGACCGCCACACTCGCCCTGCCCGCGCTGCGTCCGGCGTCCGCGCACGCGGTGCTGAGCTGCGCGCTCTGGTGGGACACCGAGCCGGGCTCGGACTCCCTGCGGCTGGAGGCGTCGTCGGATTCCGGGTCGACGTGGCAGGCCCTGCCGTTCACGACCGTACCGTCGGACGGAGCCAGGCCCCCGCAGCCCGAGCCGCACCCGGCGGGCTCGGTGTCCGGCTGGTCGGGCCGGGTCTGGCATCGTCTCGAGGCGGATCTGGCCGCCTGGCGCGGCACGGAGGTCCTGCTGCGATGGCGTTACACCACCGACCAGTTGTACGTCGGGCGTGGTGCGTACGTCGACGGTGTACGTGTCCGGGACGGCAGCCGCACGCTCTTCGACGGGGACAGGCCCGGCGACTCGGGCCGCATCGAGGCGACGGGCTGGATCCTCTCCGCCGACTGAGCGGTCCGGCTGGTTGGATGACGGCATGAATGGAACCCAGTCCATAGATGCCCCGTGGGGCGTGTCGGTGTTCGGTGCGGCCAGCGTGGAAGCCGCGCCCGACCTGGCACGCCTCCGGGTCGCGATCGAGCAGACCAGGAACAAGCCCGGGGAGGCATTCGCCGCCACCCGGACCGGTGTGAACCGGATCCGGGAGGTCCTGCGCGGGCACGGGGTGCCCGAGGCCGCCGTGTCGACATCGCGGCTGAACCTGTCGTCCCAGTGGAGCTACGGCGACGAGCGCACGTTCCTCGGCTACGAGTGCACCGCCTCGTTCGTGATCGAACTGCGGGAACTGGACATCCTGGAGACCGTTCTCATCGATGTCGTCGACGCGGGGGCCAACCAGGTCAAGGGTGTCGAGTTCGATGTGAGCACGAAGAAGGAGCTGCGCGCCCGGGCGCGCACGGCGGCCGTGGCCGCGGCACGCGAGAAGGCAGCCCTGTACGCCGAGGCCGCCGACGTGCGGCTCGGACCCGTCATCCACATCAAGGACGTGGACTCGGAGCAGCTGCAGAACTACCGCTCCCACGGCGGGCAGAGCGGCGGCGGCGAGGGCGATCTGACACCGGGCAGGGTGTCCGTGTCGGCGGGCGTCGTGATCGGGCTCTCCCTCAGCAGGGACTGAGGACGCGCGCCACGGCGCGAGGAGTACGAGAGAGGGACAGTGAGCGCGGGCCGCCCCAGGAGCGGTCCGCGTTCCGCCGTTTCGGTCACCGAAACTTTCGTACCTGCTCATGAACATGTTTCGTCATGCTCGAGCGTGATTGCCGGAGACCCTGCCCGGAGGAATCTCCTCCATACCGGAAACATACCTTCTGTGCAGGTCCTATCACCACCCGGTCACACATGAGCGGGTGTTCGCTCGGAAATATTTCGGAAATGCAGCGTTGACGGTTCGTCACAGTGAGCGCATACTCTCCCTCGCGCCCCCTACTGCTCCAACGCTCGTCCTCCCGCCGCGGGAGCGCCCACCGGGTTCACCCGCGGCGGCTGCACAGCTCCTCGAACGGTCCGAACCACCTTGCCGGGTCCCCAGTTCGCTCCGCCCGGCAACCGGAGAAGAGGCTGGAAACGTGATGGCCAAGAAATCCCCCGGCGACACCCTCGCCCGTCCGCACCTGCCGGCCCGTGCCCGGCGGGCGGTCTCGCTCATCACGGCGGGCGTCCTCGCCGCCGCGGGCGTGGTCTCTCTCGCCGGTACGGCCGAGGCGGTCGGCACACTCGGCAACGCCGCGGCGGCGAAGGGCCGGTACTTCGGTACCGCGGTGGCCGCCAATCACCTCGGCGAGGCGCAGTACGCGTCCACGCTGGACGCACAGTTCGACTCGGTGACCCCCGAGAACGAGATGAAGTGGGATGCGCTCGAAGGCTCCCGCAACTCGTTCAACTTCTCGTCCGCCGACCAGATCGTCAGCCGTGCCCAGAGCAAGGGCATGAAGGTCCGGGGGCACACGCTCGTGTGGCACTCCCAGCTTCCCGGCTGGGTCGGCGGCCTGGGTGCCGCCGATCTGCGTACGGCGATGAACAACCACATCACCCAGGTGATGACGCACTACAAAGGGAAGATCCACTCCTGGGACGTGGTGAACGAGGCCTACCAGGACGGCAGCAGCGGGGCCCGGCGCAGTTCACCGTTCCAGGACAAGCTCGGCAACGGCTTCATAGAGGAGGCGTTCCGCACCGCCCGCACGGTCGATGCCAACGCCAAGCTCTGTTACAACGACTACAACACCGACGGCCAGAACGCGAAGAGCAACGCGGTCTACGACATGGTCAAGGACTTCAAGCAGCGCGGTGTGCCGATCGACTGCGTGGGCTTCCAGTCGCACTTCAACAGCAATTCCCCCGTTCCCAGCGACTTCCAGGCCAACCTTCAGCGCTTCGCCGCTCTCGGCGTCGACGTGCAGATCACCGAACTGGACATCGAGGGGTCCGGTTCGGCCCAGGCCGCCAACTACACCAAGGTGGTGAACGCCTGCCTGGCCGTGTCGCGCTGCACCGGCATCACCGTCTGGGGTGTCACGGACAAGTACTCGTGGCGCAGCAGCGGTACTCCGCTCCTGTTCGACGGCAACTACAACAAGAAGCCGGCGTACGACGCGGTGCTCGCCGCACTCGGCGGATCCACCGGTGGCGGGGACGGCGGTGGTGGCACCGGCAGTTGCACCGCCACCTACACCCGGACCGCCACCTGGAACGGCGGGTACAACGGACAGGTGACCATCAAGGCCGGCAGTTCCGCCATCAGTACGTGGACGGTGCCGGTGACCGTGGCCTCGCCGCAGAAGGTCAGCGCCACCTGGAACGGCTCGCCCACCTGGGACTCGAGCGGAAACGTGATGACCGTGAAGCCGAGCAACAACGGGAATCTCGCCGCGGGTGCCTCGACGAGCTTCGGGTTCACCGTCGCGACGAACGGCAACACCTCGGCGCCCGCAGTCGGTTCCTGCACCGCCTCCTGACCGGAGTCGGCCACCGGCCGGAACGGGGCGCGTGAAACCCGCACCCACCCGCCCCGTTCCTCATCACCGCCCCGCCCGGTCCCGAGACCTGGCGGGGCGGTTCGGCGTCGCCTCTATCCGGCCTCGGCCAGGGCGGGGGACGGCGCCGAAGCGGCGGACGGCGCAGGTGCGGTGGATTCCCGTACCACCAGACGGGGCCTGATCAGCAGCGACCGTCCGGCACCCGGGGCCGAGTCGATCCGGGCCCGCAGCCGCTGGAAGGTCTCGGCCGCCATCTCCGGAAGCGGCTGGCGGACCGTGGTCAGGGGTGGTTCGAAGAGATCGGCGAGCAGGATGTCGTCGAACCCGACCACCGAGACGTCCCGCCCCGCACGGAGTCCGGCGTCCTTGGCTCCGCGGCAGACGCCGATCGCGCACATGTCGTTGATCGCGACGAACCCGGTGGGCGGGCGCGGCCCCGACAGCAGTTCCCGGGCGGCGTTCCGGCCCAGCTCGGCGGCGTCCTTGTCCCCGAATTCGGTGGTGTCCGCACCGGGCCACACGATCGCGTCGGCCGGGTCGAGGGCCGCCGATTCGAGCGCGGCCCGGAAGCCGCGCAGTCGCTCCCGGCGGTTGACGCTGTTGACCGAGCCGGCGACGAACGCCACAGGCCGTCGTTCGCGCTGGGCATCTCGGCGTACTCGAGCCGGATCTACATCTACGAGTCGATCCAGAACGAGAATCTGCACGGCTGGCACCTCTCCGACGGCATGGTGCTGCTGTACACCGACGACCTCGGGCACTACAGCGAGGACTACTGGCCCACCGTCGACCCCGCCCGGCTGCCCGGCACCACGGTCGTCGCGGGCCGGCCGGCGGACGCGGCGGGGCAGCGCACGACGAGCACGGCCGACTGGGCGGGCGGGACCGCACTGCCGGGGACGACGCTCGGTGCCTACGGCATGGAACTGCGGGCGTACGGAAGTTCGCTGCACGGCCTCAAGAGCTGGTTCTGCCTGGACGACGTCATCGCGTGCGTAGGCTCCGGCATCACGGCGGACGCGGGACAGGTCGAAACCCTCGTGGAGAACCGCAAGCTGTGCGACCCGCACGCCGCGCTCCTCGTCAACGGCAAGGCCGCCCCGACGGAGGCCGGCTGGTCGGCGCAGGTCGACGGGGTGCGGTGGCTGCACGCCGAAGGAACCGGCGGCTACGTCTTCCCGAAGCCCACCACGCTGCGCGGCCTGCGTGAGGAACGGACCGCGACCTGGCGCGAGATCAACCTCAAGTACGGCACCGACACGCCCGTCACCCGCCCCTACCTGACGCTGTGGCAGGACCACGGCGCGGCACCGTCCGGCGCCGGCTACTTCTGGCTGCAGGCCCCGGCGGCCTCCGCCGCGCGCGCCAGGCAGTGGGCGGCTACACCCTCGGTGGAGCTCGTCTCCGACTCGACGGCCGTGCACGCAGTGCGCCGCCGCACGGACGGTCTGCTCGCCGCGAACTTCTGGACCGCGGGCGCCGCGCAGGAGCTGACCGCCGACGGGCCCGCCTCGGTGCTGGTGCGAGCGGACGGCCGGACGGTCACGGTGGCCCTCTCGGACCCGACACAGCTGCGGTCCTCGGTGGTCGTGAACCTCGCACGACGCGGCCTGACGGTCGTCGCGGCGGACCCGGGCGTCAGCGCCACCTCCACCGGACGGGGCATCCGGATCACCGCCGACACGGCGAACCGGCACGGCGCAACCCTCAACCTCACCCTGAAGAGGAGCTAGACCCTTGCTGTTCGACATGCCCCTGGAGCGGTTGCGCGCATACCGGCCGCAGCCGGAGGAGCCCGCCGACTTCGACGCCTTCTGGGAGAAGACACTCACCGAGACGGCCCGGCACGGCCTGGACGCCTCGTTCGTGCCCCACGACGCCGGATTCGCGACCGTGGACGTGTTCGACGTGACGTTCCGCGGCTGGGGCGGCCAGCCGGTGAAGGCATGGCTGATGCTGCCGCGGGTCCGCTCCGGGCCGCTGCCCGCGGTGGTGCAGTACATCGGCTACAACGGCGGCCGCGGCATCCCGTACTCCTGGCTGACCTGGAGCGCACTCGGCTACGCCCACCTCGTCATGGACAACCGGGGCCAGGGCGGCGGCGGCAAGAACACCGCGGACACCCCCGACTTCGGCCCCGACGGGCATGGTTCCTCCTCCCCCGGGTTCCTCACCCGTGGCATCGAGGACCCCTCCCGCCACTACTACCGGCGGCTCGTCACCGACGCGGTACGGGCCGTCGACGCGGTCAGGGCCCACGAGGCCGTGGACTCCTCCCGGGTCGCCGTCCTCGGCGGCAGCCAGGGCGGCGGCCTCGCCCTCGCCGTGGCCGGGCTTCGCGAGGACGTGACGGCCGCGGTCGCCGATGTGCCGTTCCTGTGCCACTTCCGGCGCGGGTCGCAGATCACGGACGCGGGACCCTACGCCGAGATCGCCCGCTGGCTGTCGGGGCACCGCTTCCGGGTCGAGGAGGCGATGCAGACCCTGTCGTACTTCGACGGCGTCAACTTCGCGGCACGGGCGACCGCTCCGGCGTGGTTCTCGGTGGGGCTGATGGACCGGATCTGCCCGTCCTCGACCGTGTACGCGGCCTACCACGCCTACGCCGGTCCGGCCGAGATCGAGGTGTTCCCGTACAACGGCCACGAGGGCGGCGCGGAGTACGACCTGCCGCGCAAGCTCTCCGCGCTGCGCGGAGTGTTCGGCCAATAGGCGACGGTCGGTCCGTCACCGGCCCAGCGCCGCCATGGCGGCGTTGTGGCCGGGCACCCCGCTGACCCCGCCGCCGCGCACGGCACCCGCCCCGCACAGCAGGACGTTGGCGTGTGCGGTCTCGACGCCCCAGCGGCCTGTGTCCTCGGCGGCGTACGGGAAGGACAGGTCCCGGTGGAAGATGTGGCCGCCGGGCAGCCTCAGGTCCGCCTCCAGGTCGAGCGGCGTCTTCGCCTCGATGCACGGCTCGCCGTTGCCGTCGAGTGCCAGGCAGTCGGCGATCGGCTCCTCCAGATGCGCGTCGAGCTCTGCGAGGGTGGCCTTGAGCAGGGCCGCGCGCGTGGCCTCGTTGTCGGCGGCGAAGAGCCGGGCGGGGGTGTGCAGCCCGAAGAGGGTGAGGGTCTGGTAGCCGCGTGCCACGAGGTCGGGGCCGAGGATCGACGGGTCGGTCAGTGAGTGGCAGTAGATCTCGGACGGCGGGGCGGCGGGCAGCCGTCCCGCCGCCGCCTCGCGATAGGCGTCGGCCAGTTGCCCGTACCCCTCCGCGATGTGGAAGGTTCCGGCGAACGCCCGGCGCGGGTCGACGGAGTGGTCACGCAGCTTCGGCAGCCGCGTGAGCAGCATGTTCACCTTCAGTTGCGCCCCCTCCGCCCGGGCCGGCGGCTCGTCCCCGAGGAGCGCGGCCAGCGCCTGCGGCGATGCGTTGACGAGCACCCTGCGGGCGCCCAGTACCCGTTCTCCGGCGGGCGAGCGGACGGTGACCTCGGCGTGGGTCCCGTCGGTCTCGATGCGGGTGGCCTCGTGCCGTACGCGGACCTCGGCGCCCGCCGCTCGGGCCGCTCCGGCCAGGGCATCGGTGAGCGCTCCCATGCCGCCGACCGGGACGTCCCAGTCCCCGGTGCCGCCACCGATGACGTGGTAGAGGAAGCAGCGGTTCTGGAGCAGGGACGGGTCGTGGGCATCGGCGAAGGTGCCGATCAGGGCGTCGGTCAGCACCACTCCGCGTACGAGGTCGTCCCTGAACCGCTCCTCGACGGCGACGCCGATGGGCTCCTCGAACAGCGTGCGCCAGGCTTCGGCGTCGTCGATCCGCGCCCGTAGCCCGTCGCGGGTCGGCAGGGGTTCCGTGAGCGTCGGGAAGGCACGCTCGGCGACGCGCTGCGTCATCGTGTAGAAGCGCTGCCAGGCCTCGTACTCGCGGTCGTCGCCGGTGAGTTCCGCGAAGGACGCCCGGGTGTTGTCACCGCCGACGAGCAGTCCGGTGGCCTGTCCGCCGCGCACGGCCGGGGAGTACGAGGACACCGTGCGCTTGCGGACGGCGAAGTCGAGGCCGAGATCGCGGACGATCTTCTGCGGGAGCAGCGAGACGAGGTACGAGTAGCGGGAGAGCCTGGCGTCGACCCCCTCGAAGGGGCGGGTGGACACGGCCGCTCCCCCGGTGCTTCCGAGGCGCTCCAGGACGAGGACGGACTGCCCGGCACGGGCGAGGTAGGCGGCGGCCACCAGGCCGTTGTGGCCGCCGCCGACGATCACCGTGTCGTAGCTGTCGTGCGCGGGTGTGCCGGGCTTCTGCGTCTCGTCTGTGGACATGGGCCCTTCGTAACACGGAACGATCATCCCTGGCCAGAGGGCCGGGGAGTGTCGGTGTCCGGGTGACGGGAGGGTGCCGGGAGGGCGGCGGGGCGGGCCCGCAAGCAGCGGCACGGAAATCGGTGGGCGGCCCGGGGCGGCTGTGGCAGGGTCTCTCCCCGGAACGCTGTGCCCCACCTCTGCTTGCCCCACTTCTGCTTGCCGCACCCCTGCCCGGCCCCGTCACAGGAGAGTTCATGGCCACACCGGCACGCCTGACCCCACTGCTCGAACAGTTCGACTGGGCGTGTGGACGCCTCGGCAACCGGATGGCGGGACCCGTCGTGGACAGCGGCAACGGCACCGACGTCGAGGCCCCGCCGATGACCGACGAGGAGTACCTGTGGGAGCCCGTGCCGGACTGCTGGTCGGTCCGTCCGCGTACCGCGGGTCCCGGACCGCGTGCGACCGCTCTGGCCGGCACCGGTGACTGGGGGCGCGACACAGCGGCCTTCCCGCACCCCTCGCCACCGCCGTTCACCACCATCGCGTGGCGCCTGAGTCATCTCACCGAGCTGCTGGCCCTGCGCGCCGACCATTCGGCGGGCAGCCACAGCCTGACGCGGAACGACTTCCGCGTCGAGGGGCACGCGGCCGGGGCACTCGCCGCCTTCGGGACCGCGGCCGCCGCATGGCGAACGGCCCTGTTGGGCGCCGACGACACCGCGCTCGACACGGTCGGGTACAGCACGTACCCGCACGGCAGCGACCCGGAGGACCCGTTCATCGACATCGTGTGGTGGGTCAACCAGGAGCTGCTGCATCACGGGGCCGAGATCGCGCTGCTCCGTGACCTGTACCGCGGGCAGAACATCTGACGTCCGCTCAGTGCGGCGGTGTCCCGCGCTGCCGGCGCAGGGCCGCGACCCGTCGGTAGAGGTCCACCGCTTCGGCGCTGCGCCCGAGCTGTTCCAGGCAGTGCGCCTCGTCGTTGCGGCTGGCGAGCGCGTCGGGGTGGTCGGCGCCCAGGACCCGCTCACGGGCCTCGGCGACCTTCCGGTAGTCCGTGAGGGCGTCGGCCCATCGGCCCAGCCAGCCCAGGCCGACGGCGACCTCCCGGCGGCTGACGAGCGTGTCGGGGTGGTCGGGTCCCAGGGTGCGCTCCCGGATCGCGCACACCTCGCGTGATTCGACGAGCGCCTCCTCCCAGCGCGCCATCCGCCCCAGGTTGACGCCGAGTCCGTGCCGGGCGCGCAGGGTCTCCGGGTCGGCGGCTCCGTCGGCCCGGGTGCGGTCGTCGACCAGCGTGCGGTACAACTCGAGCGCCTCGGCGCTGCGGCCCAGCCGGCCGAGGCTGATGCCGACCTCGTAGCGGGCGGAGAGGGTGTCCGGGTGGTCGGCCCCGAGCACCACGGCACGGGCCTGCGCGACGTCGCGGTAGGTCTGCAATGCCTCCGGCCACCGGCCCAGCTGGCCGAGCGTGTACGCCACTTCGTACAGCGTGACCAGGGTGTCCGGGTGGGTCGCGCCGAGGAGGCGGCTGCGGGCGTTCGCCACGTCGCGGGCCATGCGGTACGAGTCCTCCACGCGCCCCAGTCTGCTGAGGTTGAACGCCAGGTTGTGGCGGCAGCGCAGGGTGTCCGGATGGTCCGGGCCCATCGAACGCTCCCGGGAGGCGAGCACCGCCGCGTACACCTGGTGGGCTTCGAAGTGCCGGCCGAGCTGGCCCAGGACGTACGCCGTCTCCTGCCGGGCCCCAAGCGTCTCCGGGTGGTCGGGTCCCAGGGTGCGTTCGCGGCCGTCCGCGACCCGGCCGAACTCGCGCAGGGCGTCCGTGGCGCGTCCGGTGCGGCTGAGGGTGAAGCCGACCTCGTACCGGCTGGAGAGGGTGTCGGGGTGGTCGGGTCCGAGGGCCTGCTCGCGTTCGGCGGCGACCGCGCGGTGCACTTCGCCCGCCTCGTCCCAGTGGCCGAGTCGCCCCAGGTTGAGGCCCGCACTGTGCCGGCTGGCCAGGGTGGCGAGCAGCTCGGGCGGCGGGGTGGGCCGGTCGGACCCGGCCGCAGGACGGCCGGCGGGCAGAACCCTCAGGTCGGTTCCGGTCGTCCAGGAGCCGGTCAGGCCGAGCGAGAGGTCGATGGGTGCCGTTCCCGGGGGTATCGCACCGGTCGCCTTGTGACCGGTGGTCATGTTGCGGGTCCAGGACGGCAGTCCCTGCGCGCCGCTCGCGGGCCGGCGGGCAGGGTGCAGGACGGGGGCGGGCGGGGCGAGCCGGACCCTTCCGGTGTCCTGGCCCTGCGTCTGCCCGCCGGTGCGTCCGAGTGTGATGCGCCTGCGCAGGTCGCCGGCGTCGGCGGGCCGCCCCTCGGGAGTCTTGGCCAGCAGGTCCAGGACGACCCGGTCGAAGAACCCGGGGAGTTCGGCACGGTGGGTGCGCAGGGGCTCGGGCTGGGTGTCACGGTGTCCGACGAGGACCGCCCAGGCGTCGTCCAGGTCGAACGGCGGTACGCCCGTGGCGATCTCGTACAGCACACAGCCCAGCGAGTAGAGATCGCTGCGGTGGTCGACCTCACCGCCGCTGATCTGCTCGGGCGACATGTAGTGCGGGGTGCCCATGGCGATGCCCGTGCCGGTGAGGCGTGAGGTGAAGCCGATGTCGTGTCCGAGCCGGGCGATGCCGAAGTCGCAGATCTTCACCGTGCCGTCGCCGAGCCGCATGATGTTGGCGGGCTTGAGGTCACGGTGCACGATGCCCTGCTGGTGGGTGTAGCCGAGGGCGTCGGCGACCTGTTCCGCGATGTCGACGACGTCGGGTACGGGCAGCGGGTTCTGCTTGTTGTCCTCGAGGAGCTGGCTGAGGTTGCGTCCTTCCAGGAGCTCCATGACCAGGTAGAGGACGCCTTCGGACTCGCCGAAGTCGTGGACGACGGTGACACCTCGGTGCTGGAGCGCCGCGGCCACCCGCGCCTCGCGGCGGAAGCGTTCGCGCAGGATGCGGGTGAAGGACGGGTCGTGCTGGGGCCCCATCGGTTTCAGGCATTTGACGGCCACCTGGCGGCCCAGGGACTCGTCGCGGGCACGCCACACCTCGCCCATGCCACCGCGCCCGATCAGATCGAGCAGCCGGTACCGGCTCTGGATCAGCCTGGTGTCCGCCATCTCCTGCTGTCGCCCCCGTCGCATCGCCTACTGCTGCGCCCTCCCCGGCCCGTCCAGTATGGCGGCCTGACTGCGGAGTTTGTACGGGGCGGGGCGGCTCCCTGGGCCGAGTCGTGCCATCGCCTTCACAATGTGTCCGGGTGGCAGGCACCAGCGGATGCGTGCGGGAATGCAGCGCAGGGCGGTGCCGGTGGTGCGCAGGCGGCGGTCGACGGCTTCCGGGGGCGGCGCCGGCCTGCCGTACAGCTCGTGGGCGTACGGGGGCAGGGAGTCGTACGCGAGTGCCGCCACGCGCCGCCACAGCAGTGCACGCGCCGGGGCCAGCAGGGCATGGACCGGCGGGTTGTGCAGGAAGTCGTCGACGTCCAGCGCTTCCGGACCGGCGGCGAGTTCGGGGCGCACCCGGTCGAAGTAGGAGGCGAGGGCCGCGGTCGTGGCGGGGACGCCGACGGGGTCGAGGCCGACGAGCCGGGCGCTCTCGCGCTGTTCGCCGAGGTACCGGTCGGCCTGGGCGCCGGTGAGCGGGAAGCCCGAGCGGAGCTGCACCTGGAGGTAGGAGTCGACTTCGGCGCAGTGCACCCAGAGCAGGAGTCCGGGCTCGTCGATGCAGTAGCTCTCGCCGGTCTCCGGGTCGGTGGCTTTGAGGAGACGGTGGATCCTGCGGACCCGGGCGCCGCTCCTCTCCGCTGCCCGGGTGGTGTCGTAGGTGAGCGTGCCGACGAAGTCGGCCGTGCGCATCAGGCGCCCCCAGGCGTCCTTGCGGAAGTCCGAATTCTGCATGACGCCGCGTACGGCGCGCGGGTGGAGCGCCTGCAGGTAGAGGGCGCGTACGCCGGCGACCCACATCATGGGGTCCCCGTGCATCTGCCAGGTGACGGAACGGGGGCCGAACAGGCCGGGGTCTGCGTCGCTCATCGGCTCGTAGCTTCCGCTCGGCTGTGGAACGGGGAAGCCTCGCGGCGGCCGGGTCGTGCCGGGGTGCGGTCGCCCTCGGAAGACCGTGAAAGGTGCTGTGCCGCTTCGGCGTCACTCCATGCTTACCGCAACCGTGCACGTTCCGGGGAGGGGCAGGGCCATGCGCGGGCGGCCGGGGGCGGTCCCGCCCCCGGCTGCCTGCGGGTCAGCGTCTGACGGCCCGCAGGACCACGAACTTCGGATCGCCCGCGACGGTGGTGCAGTTGCCGAACGTCCGGCGCAGCTGCGTGTGGTACCCGAGATGCCGGTTGCCGACGACCCACAGTTCACCGCCCGGGCGCAGTGCGGCCCGGGCTCCCTGGAACATGGTGCGGGCGGTCGCGTCGGTGACCGCCTGGTGGGAGTGGAACGGCGGGTTGGTGAGGACGAGGTCCACACTTCCCGGGGGCACGTCCGCGAGTCCGTCACCGACCAGGAAGTCTGCCTTGGCATCCGACTCCGTGTTGGCCCGGAAGGTGGCCTCCGCGGAGGCGACCGCCTGGTACGACTCGTCGATGAAGGTGACGGACGCCTCGGGGTTGGCGAGCGCGGCGGAGGTGCCCACGACGCCGTTCCCGCAGCCGAGGTCGACGACGTGGTCCGGGCCGGTACGCCCGGGCAGGTGCTTCAGGAAGAAGCGGGTGCCGATGTCCAGGCGCTCGGCGCAGAAGATCCCGGCGTGGTTGGTGACGGTCCGGCCGGAGACGGCGCCGACGTCTTCGGGCAGGTCGTAGCGGTGCGGCCAGGGGCTCGGGGTCCGGGGCAGCGCCGGATCCGGGGTGCAGAAGATGAGCCGGGCCTTCTTCACCGCGAGCGACGTGCGGGTCGGCCCGATGATCCGCTCGAAGAGCTTGAGGGTGGAGGTGTGGATCTCCTTGACCATGCCGGTGCCGATGACGACGGTCCCGGCGTGGACGGCGGGGGCGAGTCTGTGCAGCTGGTCCTCGAGGAGCGCGAGGCTCTTCGGCACCCGTACGAGCAGGACGTCGACGCGCTCCGGCGGGGTGTCGCGCGCCGACAGGAGCCGAACGGAGTCGGCCGCCGCACCATTGCGTGCCAGGTTGGCCGCGGTCGCCCGCTGGGCGAGGTACGAGTCGGTGATCTGCACGGGGCCGTGTCCGGCGAGCGCGGTCGCGAGGGCACCCCAGCGGTCGCCGACCACGACGACCTCGCCGGTCAGGTCGACCGGTTCGCCTCCCTCCGGATCCTCCAGCCGGCGCAGCAGGTACTCGTCGGCGGCGTCCCAGGCACGGAACGGGTCGCGCGGGTCCTCGGGGAATCGGGCGAGATCGAGCCCACCCTGTGACGTAGTCAAACGGTTCATATTGCGTTCAGGCTAACCGAGTGGCGGGAAGCACCCCGCACGCTCCCCGCCCGGGGCCTCTACGGAAGCTGCTTGTCAATGGCCGACCGGCCCTCCTGGGCCAGCCTGCGCCGCGCCCACTCCAGGGTCGCGGGGGTCAGGTCCCGCCCGGAGGCGAGCACCAGATCCTCCGCGGCGGGCCGGTCGCTCCCGCCGGTGTGCAGCAGTCGGTCGGGGGTCACCCCCCTGATCTCCGGCACGGGTACGGATACGGATTCGGATTCTTCGCTCATACCGCCTCCTCGTCCTTGCGGTAATTCTCGCGCCGGGGCGGCGTCGCCGCATCCGATGCCCCACCTGCCGGGTCGGCACGACGTCACTTGACTTGCACATGATGAATACGCAACGTTCACACGACCGGCACGGTGCGTGTGGAAGGCTCCCGGCTGACCAGACATCACATGGCCGCCGTGGCACCGCATCCCCGCCCGTCTACCCTGCCGGCGGCGCGGTTCCCGCCGTTCGGAGAGGACACCCCACATGTCCAGTCGTCGCCATTTCTACGCGCGTCCGCTGCTGGCAACAGCTGCCGCGATCACCGTCATCACCGGCGTCGCAGCCACCGCACCCGCCGCGACCCCCGAGGACGCGACTGCCGCCCCGGCATCACTCGTCGCCCTCGACGACACCTACTACCAGGACGCCCTCGGCAAGACCGGCACCGCGCTCAAGAGCTCCCTGCACACCATCATCAGCGACCAGACCAAGCTCTCGTACAGCCAGGTCTGGGACGCGCTCAAGGCCACCGACGAGGACCCGTCCAACTCCGCCAACGTCATCCTCCTCTACACGGGCCGCTCGCAGGCCAAGAGCGGCAACGGGGGCGACACCGGCGACTGGAACCGCGAGCACGTCTGGGCCAAGTCGCACGGCGACTTCGGTACGGCGACGGGGCCCGGCACCGACATCCATCACCTGCGCCCCGAGGACGTCCAGGTCAACTCCATCCGCGGCAACAAGGACTTCGACAACGGCGGCAGCAGTGTGTCGGGGGCGCCCGGCAACTACACCGACGGTGACTCCTTCGAACCGCGCGACGCGGTCAAGGGCGACGTCGCCCGGATGATCCTCTACATGGCCGTGCGGTACGAGGGTGGCGACGCCTTCGCCGACCTCGAACCGAACGACAGCGTGAGCAACGGTTCGGCCCCGAACATCGGGCGGCTCTCCGTGCTCAAGCAGTGGAGCCAGGAGGACCCGCCGGACAGCTTCGAGCAGCACCGCAACGACGTCATATTCGACACCTACCAGCACAACCGGAACCCGTTCATCGACCACCCCGAATGGGTCGAGGCCATCTGGTAGGTCTCAGTCGGGGCCGGCCAGGGCCTGTGCGCAGCGTTCCACGGCCTCCTCGCGGGTGCCGTAGCGCGGCAGGTCCTGGCCGGTCCGCTCCCGGACGAGGTCGGGCGGGCCGAGCCGGTTGCCCGGGTCGACGACGGCAGCGCGGCGCCCGTCCTCGGCCAGACGGGCCAGCCCGGCGTGCAGCAGGGTGAGGGCCAGGGAGTCGGCACCGGTCACCTCGCGCAGATCGAGCACGACGGAACCGGTCTGTTCGGGGCCCGACTCGTCCAGGGCGTGGAGCACGCGCTCCGCGGCGGTGAAGTCGAGGGCGCCCTGCGCCGCGACGATGCCGACCCGTTCGTGCAGGGCACGCTCCCGCGGGCCGGCGGGGGCCGAGGGCAGCACATCGGCAGTGGTGGCCAGCGTGACGGTGGAGCCGGGGAGTGCCGGGTTCCTCATGAGGTGGAGGCCGAGCCGCTCGGACAGGGCGCCGAGCGCGGCCTGTCCGCGTACCGAGGTTCCGGCCGGGTCCAGCGGCGGGCTGTAGGTGGCGAGGCCGAAGCGTGCAGGGCCTGCGGCGATCAGTCCGCCCGACACACCGCTCTTGGCCGGCAGCCCGACCCGCAGCAGCCAGTCGCCGGAGGCGTTGTACATGCCGCAGGTGGCCATGACCGCGAGGACCTGAGCGGCGACGGCCGGGGAGACGACGCTCTCGCTGGTGATCGGGTTGACGCCGCCGTGCGCGAGCGTGGCGGCCATCATGGCGAGGTCGACGGCGGTGACCCGCACGGAGCACTGCCGGAAGTAGGTGTCCACGGCGGCCACGGGGTCGACGTGCAGGGTGCCCGTGCTGCGGATCAGGTAGGCGAGCGCCCGGTTGCGGTCCCCGGTCGCCGCCTCGGACACGTACACCTCCTCGTCGACGTCCAGCCGTCGTCCGGCGAACCTGCTGAGACAGATCAGGATGCGGTCGAAGGCGGGGAGGGCCGGGGTGCCGGGCACCAGCGCGGTGGTGACGATGGCTCCGGCGTTGACCATGGCATTGGCCGGCCGGCCGGTGCGGGGTTCCAGGCTGATGGCGTTGAAGGCTTCACCGCTCGGTTCGGCGCCCACCCACCGGCTCACCTCGTCGAGGCCCAGCGAGGACAGGGCGAGCGCGTAGACGAAGGGTTTGGAGACCGACTGCAGGGTGAAGGGGACGTCAGCCTCCCCTGCGCTGTAGCAGTGACCGTCCATGCTGACGAGTGCCAGCCCGAAGTCGTCCGGGTCGGCTCTGGTCAGTTTCGGGATGTAGTCGGCCCGTTCTCCGCCGCGCATCCCGACGAACCGGGAGTGCAGTTCGCGCAGGGCATCGGTGACGGCTTCGGACGCGGTCATCCCGGGTCCGTCCCGGCGGAGAGGAACGGCCTCCCTTCGCTCATTGCGCGTCGTCACCGAAGATGTCGCGGAGCTTGGCCTCGCGCTCGGTGTCGAGGTTGCTGTGCAGCAGCTCGGCGCCGCCCCCCGGGAGGGACTCCCCGATCCGGCTGGGCACCTCGTTCATGGTGAGGAGGAAGAGCGCCGAAGTCCCGGGGGTCACCTTCTGCTTGACCTCGGCGATGAAGTCGTCGTCGATGCCGACGTCGGCGAGTTTCCCGCCGAGCGCCCCGGCCGCGGCTCCGATGGCCGCCCCGAGCAGCGGCATCAGGAAGATGAGCCCGAAGAGCATTCCCCAGAAGGTGCCGCTCAGCGCACCCGCGCCGACGAGGTTGATCAGCTGCTTCGTCCTCGGCTTCGAGCTCTCGGCCGGCCACGTCACGACAGCGGCGTCCAGGATCTTGAGCAGGCCTTCCTTCTGGAGGGACTTCAGGGCCGTCTCCACGTTCTCGGCGCCCTCGGCCGACTGGAACTTCCACACGGTGAGCGTGGACATCGCATACCTCCAGGGGAAAACATAACAATTCGCTCATATTAGGATCAAAAGGTATGAATTGACTCGCCGAACGACTCGCACCGGTCGAACGACCCGCCCCCACCGTGGAGCGGGCACCCCAGCACCGCGAGCCCCGAACCCTCCGGGAGGGAACGATGGATACGGACGCCCTGACCGCCGGTCTGCTGCAGGAACTGAGAGCGACCAGGCCCTATCCGGCCCTGTCCCTGACGATGCCGACCCACCGCCGGGCGCCCGACAACGCCCAGGACTCCGTACGGCTGCGCAACCTGGTGGCCGAGGCAGGCAACCGGCTGGAGAGCGACCCCCGGGTCTCCCGCGAGGCCGGGGCCGCGGTGAAGGCGCAGCTCCAGCGGGCGGCCGAGGAGGTGGACCAGCGCCGCGCCCTGGAGGCCCTGGTCGTCCTCGCGGACGCCGAGGGCTACCAGATCTGGCAACTGCCGCGCACCACACCCGAACGGGTGGTCCTGAGCGACTCCTACCTCACCCGCAACCTGGTCGCGGCGAAGGCGGGGGCCCAGCTGTTCTGGGTACTGGCCGTCTCCGCCGAGCACGCCACCCTGTGGTCCGGCACGAACGACGACCTGCGCGGCGAGCGGACCGGCGGATTCCCCCTCACCGCTCCGCACGAGGCTCCCAACCCCCAGCGCGAGGAGCGGATCGGCGACACCCCGAGCACCTACAGCAGCGAGGACGCGCGCAACTTCCTGCGCTCCGTCGACGAGAAGCTGCGCGCGGTACTCGCGGCGGACCCGCGGCCGCTGTTCCTGGTCGGCCTCGCGCCAGCACTCGCACTGCTCGACGAGGTCGGCGAGAGCTCCAAGTCGGCGATCGGCAGGGTCGCGAAGGGAACGACCCCGGAGACGACCGCGCCCGATTTGCTCAAGGATCTGCGCCCCGCGCTCGAGGACCGGCGGAAGCAGGCAGCCGCCGAGATCCAGGGCAGGCTCGACAACGCCCGCGGCAGCCGCTCCTTCGCCGGCGGACTCGACGAGGTGTGGGCCGCGGTGCGGGAGGGCCGCGCCGGACTGGTCGCGGTGGAGGAGCACTTCCAGCAGACCGTCAGGGTCACCGACGAGCACCTGGAGCCGGTCGACACGGCAGGAACCGGGAAGGTCGACGACCAGGTCCGCGAGGACATCGTCGACGAGCTCGTCGAGGCGGCACTGGACAGCGGCTGCGAGGTGGCGTTCGTCGCCGACGACTCCCTCGCCGACCACGGCCGGATCTCGGCGGTCCTGCGCTTCTGACGATCTGTCCCAGCCGGGATCCCGGCGGTCCTGTGCTTCTGACGGCGTGTCCCTACATGGAGATTATGTGAATTATGTCTAGGTTTGGCGCTCCGGGATCTCACTGATCACGCTTGTGCACGAAGGAGAGCCATTCATGGACCGATTCAGGCGCGCATCGGCAGCGGCCCTGCTGACAGCGGCGGTGCTGGCCGGCGCGGTGGGCGGGGCAGCGGCGTCGTCCGGTGTCCCCGCACCGCCCTCAGGGGCGAGCGCGGAGGACCTGGCGACGCGGCCCGCACTCACCGCGCAGGCGACGCTGACCAGCGTCGGCGCCTGGCAGGAGTTCCGTATCCACGGTTCCGCCCAGAACATCCGCTCCGGCACGCCGGTCGCCCTCCAGCAGAAGCAGGGCAAGCACTGGGTCTCGCTCCCCGCCGCCATGAAGACCAGCGGCAGCAACAGCTACAGCCTGCGGGTGAAGCTCGGCATCAAGGGCGAGAACGCGCTCCGGATCGTCGGCGGCGGCGCGGTCTCGCCCGTCGTCCGCACGACGGTGCGCTGAGCACACGAAACCGCGGACACCCCCGCACGCCCCCGGCCGGCCCGCTTCTCCGCGGGCCGGCCGGGGTGCTGATACCGGTGGTTCCTAGCGGACCTCCGGCTCGGGGCCGTGCCAGACCGTCGTGACATTGCAGAACTCGCGGATGCCGTGCCCGGCCAGCTCCCGCCCGTAGCCGGAACGCTTCACTCCGCCGAACGGCAGGGCCGGATGCGAAGCGGTCATGCCGTTGAAGAAGACACCGCCCGCCTCCAGATCGCGTACACAGCGGCTCGTCTCCCCCGGATCACGCGTCCAGACGTTGGAGCTGAGCCCGAAGGGCGTGTCGTTGGCGAGGTCCACCGCTTCGTCCAGATCCGCGACCCGGTACAGCGTCGCCACCGGGCCGAACGTCTCCTCCTGATGGATGCGCATGCCTGGGGTGATCCCGGCCAGAACGGTCGGGGAGTAGAACCAGCCCCGGTCGAGGCCACCGGCCAGGCCCTCGGGCCGGCCGCCGCCGCACAGCACCTCGGCGCCCGCGCGTACGGCGTCGTCCACCAGCTCCTCCAGGTCGGTACGGCCCTGTTCGCTGGCGAGGGGTCCCACGTCGGTGGACTCCTCCATCGGGTCGCCCACGGTCAGGGCGCGCATCCCGGCGGCGAAACGCTCGGCGAACTCGTCGTAGACGTCGGCATGGACGATGAAGCGCTTCGCCGCGATGCAGGACTGCCCGTTGTTCTGTACGCGGGCGGTGACGGCCGTATCCGCCGCCCTCCGGACGTCCGCCGACGGCAGGACGATGAACGGGTCGCTGCCGCCCAGTTCCAGCACGGTCTTCTTCACCTCGTCACCCGCGACGGAGGCGACCGCCCGGCCGGCCGGTTCGCTGCCGGTGAGGGTCGCCGCGGCGACCCGGGGGTCGCGCAGAATCGCCTCGACGGCGCCCGAACCGACGAGCAGTGTCTGGAAGCACCCGGCGGGGAATCCGGCCCGGGTGAACAGGTCCTCCAGGTACAGGGCGGTCTGCGGCACGTTCGAGGCGTGCTTGAGCAGCCCGGTGTTGCCCGCCATGAGGGCGGGTGCGGCAAAGCGCATGACCTGCCAGAGCGGGAAGTTCCACGGCATCACCGCGAGGACGACGCCCAGCGGGCGGTAGTGCACATGGGCGCTGGACGCCCCGGAGTCCTTGACGTCCGTGTCCTCGGGGTGTTCGTCGGCGAGCAGGCGCTCGGCGTTGGCCGCGTACCAGCGCATCGCCTTGGCGCATTTGGCGGCCTCCGCACGGGCCGCCTTGACGGGCTTGCCCATTTCGGTGGTCATGGTGCGCGCGATGTCCTGCTGGTCCTCGTCGAGGAGGTCGGCGGCCCGGTTCAGCAGGCGGGCCCTCTCGGCGAAGTGCGTGGTCCGGTAGCGGCGGAACGCACGGTCGGCGGCGGCGAGCTTGCGCTCGGTCTCCTGCTCGTCCAGTGCGTCGAATGTCGCGAGCGTCTCGCCGTTCGCGGGATTGACCGTCGCGATGGGCATGGCAGTGGCCTCCTTGCATGGGTTCTCCGACCGTGCCGCGCCACGCCCTGCCGCGCAACGCGACCCGTGGTGCACACGTACCCGGCCGGCGCGGATCATGCGTGCGCGAGGCACGCGGTCCGCGCCGACCGGGTGGGCGCCGGGCCGCTCCTCACACGAGGACGGGCACCGGGTCGGGCCGGCCGACGAACGCACGGCCGCCGGGGAGCGGCGTCCGCGGGAGCAGTCCGGTGGTCCGCGGTGTCTCGGCGTAGCGCGTGAACCAGACGACCTTGCCGTCGGTGGTCCGGCAGGTGCCCCAGCTGTCGCTGAGGGCCATGACCCGACTGAGGCCACCGCCGCCGCCGCTGAGCAGCCTGGGCATCCGGGAATCGTTGTCGGCCACGGACACCGTCAGATGGCGGCCGCTCCAGCGGAGTTCGACGACGCACTTGTTGTCGTCACCGACATGCCGCTGGACGTTGGTCAGGAGCTCTTCCGCGGCCCGGCACACGGGCCGGACGTGCAGATCGAGACTCCAGTGACGAAGGTGCGCGGCGACTATGCGCCGCAGCTGGGAAATGCGCTCTGCCGACACCTGCAGTTCGACCAGATAGTGCCGGTCGAGTGGAACGGTCATCGTCGAGGCTCCTCACCGCGAGGCCCACGTACTTCACCCCGTCTGTACCAACGACCCCCGAATACGAAGCGTGAGCAGTATCCACTTCTGGGTCACTCATCAGAGTGACCCGAGGGGGCCGGTTGCGCAACCGAGGGACCTGGCCACGCTGTGTCACAGCAGGTAGGGCAGCAGTTTGTCCGGGGTGAGGGGAAGTGTGCGCAGCCGCGCCCCGGTGGCGTGCCGCACCGCGTTCCCGATCGCGGCCGCCGTACCGACGATGCCGATCTCACCGATTCCCTTGCTGCCCATCGGGTTGAGGTGGGGGTCGTCCTCGTCGATCCAGTGCGCCTGGATGTCGGGGACGTCGGCGCACGAGGGCACGTGATAGGAGGCCAGGTCACTTTCGGTGAAGTCCCCGAAGACCGGGTCCATGGTGCTGCCCTCGGTGAGGGCCATGCCGAGACCCATGACCATGCCTCCGATGAACTGGGAGCGCGCCGTGCGGGAGTTGAGGATGTGCCCGGCGGCGAAGACGCCCAGCATCCGCCGCACGCGGACCTCGCCCGTGAGGGAGTCGACCGCCACCTCGGCGAAGTGGGCGCCGAAGGCGTGCCGGGCGTACGGGGACTCCTCCCCCGCCTCCTGTTCCGTGTCCGCCGTGACGGTGATGCCTTCCGGCGGGACCGGCCCGTCATGTCCGGCGAGCCGGTCCACCAGGGCGGTGGCCGCCTTGTGCACCGCCGATCCCCAGGACGCCGTGCCCGAGGAGCCGCCGGCCACGGAAGCCGCCGGCAGGTCGCTGTTGCCGATGTCGATACGGACGTTCTCCTGCGGGGTGCCCAGTACCGAGGCGGCGATCTGCGCCAGGACGGTGCGGGCGCCGGTACCGATGTCGGTGGCGTTCACCCCGATACGGAACGAGCCGTCCGGTGCGGCGTGCGCGGAGGCGGCGGACTTCGAGACGAGCACCGGGTACGTTGCCGAGGCGACCCCGGTGCCGAGCAGCCACGGCCCCTCCTGCCGGGCGGCGGGGCTCGGGTCCCGGTCGTGCCAGCCGAACCGCCGGGCACCCTCGTTCAGGCAGGCTGCGAGGTTGCGGCTGCTGAACGGGCGTCCGCTGTCGGGTTCGGCCGCCGGTTCGTTGCGCAGGCGCAGTTCGACCGGGTCGATCCCCAGGGCGCAGGCCAGTTCGTCCATGGCGGATTCGAGGGCGTACATTCCCGGCGCCTCGCCCGGTGCCCGCATCCAGGAAGGGCTGGGTACGTCGAGGGCTGTCACCCGGTGCACCGTGCGGCTGTGGGGTGAGGCGTACATGACGCGGGCCGGTACGGCGGCCTGTTCGACGAACTCCTTGATCGTCGAGGTGTGCGTGACGATTTCGTGGGAGACGGAGACGAGCACGCCGTCGCGGTCGGCACCCAGCCGCACCCGCTGCACGGTGGGCGCCCGGTGGCCGACGATCGCCGCCATGTACCGGCGGGGCAGGGCGAGTTGGACCGGGCGTCCGGTGTGGCCCGCGGCCATCGCGGCCAGGACGACCTGAGGGCGCGGGGTGCCCTTGGAGCCGAAGCCGCCGCCGACGTGCTCGGAGACGACGGTGATGCGGTCCCGCTCGATGCCCAGTGCCCGGGCGAGGCTGTCGCGCACCGTGGTGGAGCCCTGGCTGGAGTCGTGGACGGTCAGGTGCCCGTCGGCCCACCGGGCGGTGGAGGCGTGCGGTTCCATGGGGTGGTTGTGCAGGCCTCCGAGCGTGTACGTGGCGTCGATCCGAACCGGGGCGCCGGCGAACGCGGCGTCGGCGTCGCCACGTTCGCGTACCGCGGGGTGGCCACCGTTGGCCTCCTCGGGGGTGTAGAGGCCGGGGTGCTCCGGGGTGAGGATCACGTCGTGGTCGGTCGTCCGGTACTCGACACGGACGGCCGCCGCGCCGGCCCGGGCGGCTTCGAGGCTCTCGGCCAGGACGAGGGCGACGGGCCAGCCCCGGTGCGGAACCCGGTCGTCCTGGAGGACGGAGAGGACCGGGTCGTCGGGTTCCTTCAGGCGGGGCGCGTTGTCCAGGGTCAGGACGGTGTGCACCCCCGGTACGGCGAGGGCGTCGGCGGTACGGGTCGCGGTGACGTGCCCGCTGGGGACGGTGGCAGGAACGATCCAGCCGTACAGGCAGCCGGGCGGGGTGTGCTCCGCGGCGTACCGGGCCGTACCGGTGACCTTCTCCCGCCCCTCGCGTCGGACGACGGGGGCGCCGGGGGGCTGGGTTGGGTGACTCATGGCGGAGGTCCTCGGTTCGTCGGAGTGCGGGCCGGGCTGCTCAGCGGGGCGGTGCGGGCAGGGCGGCGAGTTCCGCCAGGGCCCCGATCGCCAGATTGCGTGCCAGGGTGACCTTGAAGCCGTTGTCCCGCAGAGGCCTGGCAGCTTCGAGTTCGGTGTCCACCGCCCGGGCGAAGGTCTCGTCGGTAGCGGGTGCACCCCGCAGCACCTCTTCTGCGGCCAGGGCGCGCCACGGCCGGTGGGCGAGTCCGCCGAAGGCGAGCGAAGCCTGTTCGACGCGGCCGTCGCGGACGGTCAGCACGGCGGCGACGGAGGCGAGCGCGAAGGCGTACGAGGCGCGGTCGCGGGCCTTGCGGTACAGGGAGGCGGCGCCGTCCGGACGCGGCGGCAGCACCACTTCGGTGATCAGCTCGCCGGGCCTGATCACGGTGTCCTGGTCCGGGTTGTCGCCCGGCAGCCGGTGGAAGCCGGTGACGGGCACGGTCCGTTCGCCCTCGGGTCCGTGCAGCCGGACGGTGGCGTCGAGGGCCGCGAGGGCGACTGCCATGTCCGAGGGGTTGGTGGCAACGCAGTCCGCCGAGTGGCCGAGCACCGCGAGATCGCGATGAGTGCCCTCACGGGCCGGGCAGCCGGAGCCCGGAGTTCTCTTGTTGCAGGGCTTGGAGACATCCTGGAAGTACGGGCACCGGGTGCGCTGGAGCAGGTTCCCGCCGGTTGTGGCGGTGTTCCGGAGCTGCCCGGAGGCACCGGCGAGGAGAGCCTGCGACAGGGCGGGGTAGCCGGTCCGCACATCGGGGTGGGCGGCGAGGTCGCTGTTGCGTACGGTCGCACCGATCCGGAGACCGCCGTCGTCCGTCCGCGTCACCCGGTCCAGGGGGAGCCGGCTGACGTCGATGAGCAGCCCGGGCGACTCCACACCGAGCTTCATCAGGTCGACGAGGTTGGTGCCGCCGCCGAGGAACCGGGCTCCGGGGCGCTCGGCGCAGGCGCGGACGGCCTCGGCCACGGAGCCGGGGCGCAGATAGGCGAAGGGTTTCACGGGGCCACGTCCTCGATCGCTCGGACGATGTGGGGGTACGCGCCGCACCGGCAGAGATTGCCGCTCATCCGTTCGCGGATCTCCTCCGGCCCCAGGGCCGCCGGGCCGTCGGGGGCGGTTGCCGTGCACGGGGTGACGTGGGAGGGAAATCCGTCCGCCGCCTCGCCGAGCATGCCGACCGCCGAACAGATCTGCCCGGAGGTGCAGTAGCCGCACTGCAGGGCGTCCCTCTCCAGGAAGGCCGCCTGCAGGGGGTGCAGCCGGTCGCCGTCGGCCAGCCCTTCGACGGTGGTGATACGGGCACCCTCCTGAGCGACGGCGAACAGCAGGCAGCTGTTGGCGCGTCGGCCGTCGACGAGCACGGTGCAGGCACCGCACTGACCGTGGTCGCAGCCCTTTTTCGAACCGGTGAGTCCGAGGTGCTCGCGCAGCGCGTCCAGCACAGTGGTGCGGTGATCGAGCGTCACCGTCCGTGCGGTGCCGTTGATGTGCAGGGTGAAGGTCGAGCGGGTGCTCGGAAGGGGAACCTGTCCGGTGTCCGGATCGCCCTCCCTGGAGGTGAGGTCCATGGACTGGCGCCTTCCGGTTTCGTGCGGTGCGGGCATCACGCGGGGCCGCGGCTCTCCAGTCGCAGCCGGATCTCCTGTTCCTGGTCACCTGCGGCCGTCCCCACGACTCGGACGGTGAAGGTGTCCGCCAGGTGCTGACGGAGGCGGTCGACGGCCCAGTAGCCGCCCTGCGCCTCGACGGTCACGGGCGCGGACAGCTGTGTGGGCCGGGCACCGGCGCGTTCCTCGGACACATCGACGGTCGCCGTCCAGACGGTCGGGCGTGTCGTCGACACCTCCTCGGGGGTGTCGCTCGCCGGGCGGTCGGAGACGAAGGCGCGGCGCAGCACGTCGAACACGGTGCGCGCGTCCTCCTTCGGGCAACCGGTCACCGCCACCACTACGTCGCCGCTCTCCCGGTGCTCCTGGGCCTGTACGTCCGTGCTGTTCACAGTGGTTCCTTTCGGCTTCGAGGAAGGCGATACCGCTGCCGGGGCGGATCGTCACCAGCCGGCCGCCCAGTTCACTCGTGCGAGCCCACGTGGAGGGCCAGACGATGGCCGGTCCGGGTGACGGCGCGGTACGCGGGGCCGCGGCTCCCGTGCAAGCGGGCACTCCGCCCCGTTCGGACGCGCAGGCGCGGCCTGCCCCGGGGTGCACCCACTCCAGGCTCACCCGGTGGCTGCGCGTCGGCGACACGAGCCGGTTCAGCCCGGCGGAGGGCCGGGCCGAAGGGGCGACCTGCCCCCTGGTGATCGTGTAGCCGGTTCCACCCGCGTGAAACCCTTTCACCAGGACACCGTCACAAAATATGAATTACCTTCGCCAACTGTCTGTTTTCGATCCTCGCGGGTATGCGCCATGCATGGACGTAACAAACGGAGTCAGGGATTCTCTCGCCGTCACCCTTGCCGGGCCCGGCACGATCGGGGTTGTCGTCGGCATCGCAGGGCTTGCCGTGGCGGTCGTGCTGATCGGCGCTTTCTGGTGGGGCATGCGGCGCCGGGACCAGGAACTTCCGCCGCCGCGCCCCGAGGAGCAGCCGCACCGCCCCGATCACCGGACGGAGATCCGGGAGAGCGACAAGCACGGATCGGACAACTTTCCCGACAACGGCCGGGGACTCTCGCCCTACGAGCTCGGCAGCCACGGCAACGAGGTGATCCCGCCCGACACCGACCGCCCGCGTGACTGAGACGCGGGCGCCCGGGCCCGAACGCACATCCTGCCGCCACCTCCTCGCCGACCCGACGGCGAGGAGGTGGCGTGTTGCGGGACCGGTCGGCACACATGAGGCTGGTGCTGGCCCCCGCGGCACCGAAGAAGTCATGCCGCAGAACCGATAAGGCAGAGCGCCCATGACCGCAAGCGAACCGGCACCGCTGACCGGCGCCACAGCGCCGTGCTGGGTCCATCTCGTGACCCGGGAGCTGGGTGCCGCTCAGCGCTTCTACGGTGCCGTCCTCGGCTGGACGTTCCGCACCGGCCCGTTGGGCAAGGACTACGCCATGGCCCGTTCGGACGGAGTGCCCGTGGCGGGAATCGGCGCAGTCGCCTCCGCCTACCAGGTCGGCGTGGCCTGGACCCCGTACTTCTCGGTCCGGGACGCCGATGTGGCCTCGGCCCGCATCCGCGAACGCAGCGGCACGGTCGCGGTGGGCCCGCTGACCATCGGCAAGGGGCGCGCCGTCCTGGCCGCCGACCGGGACGGCGCGTCCTTCGGCGTCTGGGAGTGGACGGGGCGCGCGGCCTCCCTCGCACCGTCCGGGCACCGGGCGCACGCCTGGCTCAGGCTGCGCACCAGGAACGCCTTCGACGCCGCGATCTTCTACGGCGAGGTACTCGACTGGGAGAGCGGGGCGCCCGGCTGCTGCGAGGTCTCCTACGTCAAGGAGGAGGTCCTCGTGCGCTGTGACGGCCGCCCGCTGGCCCGGATCAGCTCCGGGGCCGTCGAGGCCGCCCCCGACCCCATGGTGCGCCCTCACTGGCAGGTGCAGTTCCCGACCACCGATGTGACGGCGACGGTCCACCTCGCGGAGCAGCACGGGGGCACACTCATGGAGCGGCGCAGTGTGCCCCACGGCAGCGAGGCGACGCTGCGTGACCCGGACGGCGGGCTGTTCACCGTGACGGATGTACGCAGCCCCGCCGACACGGACGACGACTGAACGGGTCATGCGGCCGAACCGGAGTCCCCGTCGCCGGGTCGGCCACCGTCGCCGGACTTCGGGTTTCCGCCCCGGGCGATGGCCCACAACGGGAAGAGGAACCAGCAAGCCAGGAACCACAGCGCCATCGCGCCCACCAGCCACAGGGCCAGGACGTTGTGGAGCGCCACCCGCAGGATGAGCAGCAGGGTCGAACACATCGTGCAGAAGAGCAGTCCGAGCCCCAGCTTCGTCAGGCGCGATGCCCAGGTCACGGTCTGCGGCTTCATCCGTCTGCCGGTGAGCAGCCGGTGATAGGACACCGGCCCTATCAGTGCGGCAGCGGTGGCCGATCCCAGCATGACGGTGACGACGTAAATATTCCGGTCGGCGATGGAGAGGTCGGCGAACCGGGGCTGGAAGACCACCGCGAGCAGGAAACCGAAAAGGATCTGCACGCCGGTCTGGGCAACCCGCAGCTCCTGCAGCAGATCTGTCCACTGCCGGTCCGCCCGCTCCTCCTCCGTCTCCTCACGGCCGCTCCGGGCCGCCGCGCCCCGATTCCCACCATTGCCACCGGCGCCCGCCGATATCCGTCCCATCAGTGCCTCCACCACGTCGAGTGGGTGGTACTGGTGCCCCGCGGTCGCGCTGCGAATCCTCGCAGGGGGAAACCACGTGGCGATCCGTCCAGGCCATTGCGGGCCGGGCCCGTACCGGCGGAACCGGCTGTGCGCCGGGGGACGGCACACTCGCGCGTGCTGTCCATAGTGGCACCTGCCTGGGAATTCACCACGTCGGCCGGGGTGTCGCCCTCCACCTCCGCCGGTACGGACGGCGGCCGGCAATCGGCCGAAACCGGGCGATCAGAGGCCAAGCCCTCGACGCACCGTGACCTCTCGCCTAAGATCTTGTGTACGGCATCGCGCGTCGGTCACCGTCCGGGTGAGGCGTGGAGGTAGCCCGTGAGATGCCTGTTGGAGGCATTCCACAGTGTCAGTCGAGCTGAATCACACCATCATTCACTGCCGGGACAACCGTGAGTCCGCCGATTTCCTGGCGCACGTTCTGGGCCTGGGCGCCGGGAGGGAATGGGGCCCCTTCATTCCGCTCGTTCTCGCGAACGGCGTCACACTGGATTTCGCGACCATTCCCGCCGAATCGATCACCGCTCAGCACTATGCGTTCCTCATTTCCGAGGCGGAGTTCGACACGGCCTTCGAGCGGATCAAGGCGCAGGGGATCACGTACTACGCCGATCCCCATCAGAAGCTCCCCGGCGAGATCAACCACAACGACGGCGGGCGCGGGATCTACTTCCCCGACCCGAGCGGGCACGGGATGGAACTCATCACCCGCCCGTACGGCGGCTGGTCGTAACAGCGGCTGTCAGTAGCGCATCCGAGTGGCGCGGGCGGGGGGGCGGGGGGGCCCCCCCCCCCGGGGGGGGGGGGCTGCGGGGGGGGGTGGGGAGGGCCACCCGCTGAAATACCAACACCTACAACCGTAAGATGTTTTGCTTTTTATGTTTTTT